>JAGQNH010000072.1 GCA_020428185.1 Candidatus Saccharimonadota bacterium
TCAGCCATTTTCTTCTCCTCTACTATTTGAACTATATATAGACTTCATCTAGTATACTATAGACATGTTAGTTATCGGACACCGTGGTGCTGCCGGCCTGGCTCCAGAGAACACTCTTGAGTCGCTGCGTGCTGGCAAAGATGCTGGTGCAGATATTCTAGAATTCGACGTTCGCATCACCGCCGACGGCATACCCATACTCTGTCATGATCCAACCCTACACGGCCGAGTCGTACGCAAAACAACATACTCAGAACTAAAGAAACTAGGCAACGTTACGAAACTTACTAGTGTTCTCGATGAATTCCTCGGTGACATCTTGCTCAATCTTGAATACAAGCCATTTGACGGTATAGAGATTGTATACGCATTATTGAACAAAAAATACATCACGTCACCAAACCAGTGGGATACTATCATCATTTCCTCGTTTCACATACGCGTACTCTGGAAGCTCCGCTCTCTCAGTAAACATGTTAATTTAGCTCTACTCCATAGCGTCAATCCATTCGCATTCGTCACATACAACCGCAAACTCAAGCTTGCCGCTGTTGGATGGCACAGATTGCATGTCAATAAACTTGCCATAGAAATTGCAAAAAAATCAAAGCTCTTCACATATGTATATACAGTCAATAGACCACAAGCTGCAAAATTACTTGCGCAACGTGATATCGATGCGGTCGTTACTGACTATCCAAAAACAATTTCGACAAGCCTCTAACACTACCTTAAACTATGCCGTTACTTCAGTTGCTTGACGCTGTTCGTCGAGATACTCACGTATCGATAGTGCAGCAGTTGCGCCTTCACCAACCGCACTTGCAATCTGCATTGTCGCACCACTTCGGACATCGCCGCACGCAAATACACCCGATAGATTCGTCTCCAGATGACCATTTGTCTTGATAAGTCCCTGTTCGTCAAGCTCTACACCACTGCCATCCAAAAATTGCGTATTTGGCTTGAGTCCAATAAACACGAAGACGCCGTCAGTTTCAAATACCACCTCACTACCATCCGTAGTTGCATTCACGTGAGTTACTTTGCCGTCACTTCCTGCAACCACTTCCGTCGGAACAGTAGCTAAGTGAATCGTGATCTTGCCCTCATCGACAAACTTCTGTAAATCTTTTTGCAGTACATCACTCGCCTTGATCGTACTTCGAACCAACAAATCGATATGAGTTGCAAATCGTGTCAAAAATATTGCTTCCTGCACAGCAGAATTACCACCACCAACAACAACGAGACGTTTTTCGCGATAGAACGCACCGTCGCACGTTGCGCAATAATGCACGCCGCGTCCATACAGCTCTTGTTCGCCTGGGATTCCGAGCTTATTGTAGTCACTACCTGTAGCAATCAATACTGACTTTGCGTGAACTGGCTGCCCGTCAACTACTACCGTCTTAGTACCATCTTCTTCAAGTTTCAGAGAATCCGCCTGTCCAAACTCAATCTTTGCACCGAATCGCACTGCTTGTTTTTGTAGCTGATCAGCTAATTTCATACCCTCAACACCGTCGGGGAATCCGGGGTAATTGTCAACCATATCAGTAATTGCCGCGAGACCTCCGATAACACCCTTTTCGTAGAGAACTGTATCAATATCCTCCCTTGTCGTATATACCGCCGCAGCAAGCGCACTCGGACCAGCTCCGATCACCACAGTATCAATTACTTCTGACATAGCTAACCTCCGATATTCCTATTTACTATACTTAGTATAGCACTTATGCGTCTTTTTTGTCCTTAATTTCTACAATAAACATCAAGGGACCATACGGCCTTCCGGTGCCATCATCGACGTTACCGTATGCCTGTTCGCCCGGTATCGTCAGTCGCACGACGGAGCCAACTTTTTGACCAGCGAGACCCTTTGTCCAGCCCTCGATAACTTGCGTTAGACTAAAGTCGATTGGACTCGTACTATCTCCCTTATGGGTACTATCAAAAATTTCTCCGTCGTACGTCCACCCAAAATAATTTGCCGTAATAGTAGAGTCCTCTTTCAGTTCTTCTCCCGAACCTTGCTTCAGAACATCAACTTTCAATTCCTCAACACTGTCCTTATCAAAAGTAGTAGTCTCATAACCGTCAAGTGGCAACGGCTTGTTTGCTTCTTGATACGCAGCAAGTTGCTTCTGAAACTCCTCCTGATCTTTTCGGTTATTATCGTTTGCCACTATGACGACAAAAAACGAACCAATTGTTCCAATCGTAAGCACGACTGCGATTATCCATATACCGATACGCTGACTATTTGTGGTAGACATACACACTCCCTCTTCATTCTATTCAATTAATTATAGCAAACACGATGCTTGTTATGCCACAGATGTCATGTGTGTTATTTCTTTTTTGGAGTTGGCGTGAAGTAATCTTCTTCTACGATCTTTTGTGCATGCCATGCACCCAACGCCTGACCAAAAGGCAATATATCGCGATATCCAATAAAGTCCGCAGCCTGTCGAACAACTGATGCCAGCCAGCCATAAAATCGAATCCAGTGCCATTCAAACACCGCCCAATCTTTCCCCACTGGAATACTGACAACAGGAGTCACTGGCTTGTATTTTTTGAGCGGCTTATGTGTCTGCCAGCGACCAAAGTTATGACTCACAAACAAAGCATCGTGAAGCGCCGTCTGCGCAAGGCCGCTATATGGCGTGAACGCGTTGTCTCCAATCACATGTATACCGTCCTTTGTTCGCAAATAGTCATTCACAACAACCTTACCGTTCTTCGCAATTTCGAAATGCTCACTATTAGCAGCAAAGAATGGATTATTTGCCACACCAGAAGTCCAGATAATAGTATGACTACTAAGCGGTTTACCATTCACCATCAATCCTTCCGATGAAGCCGATTCGACTTTTTTGTTCACCTGTACCTTGACACCAATACTACGTAGACGTTCGGTCACTTTCTTACTTGTAGCGGGATGCATTCTCGGCAAAATACGAGGAGCTGCCTCAACGAGTGTCACGCCGACCCTACCATGAGGCACCTTGTGTCTCTCGCATAGACGTTTGATATAAGTACCTAGCGCTGCCGCCAGCTCAACACCAGTCGGACCGCCGCCGATGACAACGTATTGCTTTTCGACTTCGCGCTGCTCTGCAATTTCTTGATACAGGTGATGCTTCAGCTCACGAATCTCCTCTTCAGACTTAATACCAAACGTGTACTGATCGAGACCTTCGATACCAAAATATGTCGTCACCGCGCCGAGCGCCAACACAAGGTGGTCATATTCGTAGGTGTTGCCGTTGGTACTTGCGAGCGTTTTTGCAGTTGGATCAATCTTTGTGATCGTGTCTATGACTACATTTATATTCATTTTTCCGGCAAAAACTGTACCGAGAGACACCCATGACTGCAAATGACTATGACCTGTAGCAGTACCGTACAAGGCAGGATAATACTGAAAATCCTCTTTGTCGCTTATTACTGTAATGTGATTTTTTGAGTTTTTTGATAATTCTAATGCTGTTTTCACACCACCAAAACCACCACCAACAATTGTTATATTCATATTACTTACAATATACCACTTATGCTATGAATCCGCCAACGCTTATCATCAAACAAAAAGCTAGCAAGACAATGAGCGATATGCCAAACATCCTCTTCGCCCATTTTTCGGCACTTTCACGCCCATAGTAGTACCATCCTTGCAAAAGCCAATAAAGACCTAATACCGTCATTACGACCGCGTAGACCACACCTGTATCTCCCAATACCGACGGCAACGCAACTACCGGTACAAAGACTGCGACCCAAAATAGTATCTGCGCCTTTGTATACGACTTCCCCAGGAGAGTCGTCCACACAGGCAATCCGGCCTTGCGGTAATCCTGCTCACGAAAAATTGCAATTGCATAAAAATGAGGCAATTGCCAGACAAAAAGGATCCAAAACAGCACCCATGCAGTAGTATCGATAGTATTAGTGACTGCAACGTATCCTGCCATAGGCGGCAATGCGCCACATACCGCACCAATCATAGTCGAGAGCGGCGTTGTACGCTTGGCAAAACCATAAACCCCGACGTACCACACATACGAGATCACTCCGAGAGTCGCTGTCAGTTGATTCGTGAAGGCGCTCAGCAACGAGAAACCTATGATCCCTAGCGCTACCGCATAGACAATCGCATTCCAAACCGGAATATGGCCAGACACAAGTTCACGATTTTTCGTACGACTCATTCTGGCATCGATATGTCTATCAAGTATATTGTTGATGACACATGCGGATGCAATCACAAATGCAACCCCTCCTACCGTAGCAATCAGCTTTTGCCAAGAAAAGCCAGACGCGCTCGCAGCAAGCATGAATCCCGCCGCCGTCGCCATACTATTGCTCAAAGTTATACCAGGCTTCATCAGCTGTATGTACGACCTCGTCCTGTATTCCATTGCATCATTTTACCATTTATTTCATTGACCCCAGCGGTTATCTGACCTAAAATTAAAACATAGGCACAATATAAGCAAAGGGGTATACGGGGAATATAGACATTTATGACACGTCTTCCAACTCCTGGAGGAGA
>JAGQNH010000073.1 GCA_020428185.1 Candidatus Saccharimonadota bacterium
GGTTCAAGTCCTCAAAAAGACACCGCATCATACAGTCAAACCACGACGTCAAAGAAACAACCAAAAACGACGAGCAGCTCGTCCACACAGGCAAAAACATCTCAATCTAAAGCCAATGAATACGTGTACCGCATCTTTGGATCGGTCAATGATCCACTCGCGTCAGCTGACTGGACGCTCACTGTCAACAACGCACCAACTGCCTGGGATACAGCGATAGGCGGCGACACACAGACAACTGTTGCAATCATCGACACTGGATTCGCACTTGCACACGAGGATTTATTGTCACAGTGGGCACAAAATACCAACGAAACCGGCGTCACACAATCTGGTGATATATGCTGGACTGGCTCGCCTGAAAATAAAAACTCAAACAATTGTGACGATGACCAAAATGGCTATATTGATGACTGGCGCGGGTGGAATTTCGTTCATGGCGACAACAATCCTCAGACAGGACGAGACAACCCTACGGGCATAGGCGTTGCACACGGAACTGAAGTTGCAGGATTTGTCGGTGCTACCGGCAATAATAGCCACGGAACAACAGCAATTAATCAAAATACAAAGATTATGCCACTTGCCGCACTCGATGATGACGGCATGGGCTACACGAGTGATATTACTGCGGCCATACTATACGCAGCCGACAATGGCGCAGATGTTATCAACCTTAGTCTTGGTACCTACGCAAACGATCAGACAGTCAAAACAGCTGTTGACTACGCTATATCTCAAGATGTCATTGTGGTTGCAGCGGCAGGAAATTGTGGAACTGGTTCTGATATCGACTGCCCTCCTACTCTCGGTGCTATCGGATATCCCGCGGCCTATCCAAACGTTATTGCAGTCGGCGCCACGACACAGTCCGGCACTAGAGCAAGCTTCAGTAGCTACGGCAAAGAACTTGACATCACAGCACCTGGCTACAACCTCCCTGTTGCGACATCGTGGTCACAAGCCAACCCAACCGCGCGATATGTTAGCGGCTTATCCGGAACATCATTTTCTGCACCTCAAGTAGCAAGCCTCGTCGCTCTTGTTAAATCAATTCGTCCATCAACATCAACGGCAGATATTGTTGCTATCATCAATGGAACTGCATCCAAAACATCTGGTATGAATGGCTTATTTTACACAGAAAAATTTGGACATGGTGTAATAGATGCCGCACAAGCACTTACAGTTGCCACTGCGCTCAATGCATCGACACACATGCCGACCCTGCTTGCATCAAGTACTGGAAAAATTGAACATGTCCTCACGTCGTCTACTAGCACAGTAGCGAGCGGCTGTGTCGCCACAATAGGAGATGCGTGCACTATACAGTTTACCGATCCAAATGGCTTCACACGTTATTTGCCCTACACAGTCCTCACCTCGACAGACACAGGCTGGACATGGACAAATGCGTCATTAGCAACAACATATTGGGAAATACGAGCACGCAGTGGAGAAAATATCACAGATTCTCCGTATATCCTGATCAAGAAATCTTAATCGACGTCTTTGATTGAGAGACTTAGTCGTCCTCGTTCATCGATACCAGTCAACTTCACCTTGACGATTTGACCTTCTGTCAGTACGTCCTCTACCTTCGCAACACGATCCTTTGATAGCTGACTAATATGCACCATACCGTCAGTTCCAGGCATGATATTCACGAATGCACCAAAGTCCTTGATAGTTACGACCTTGCCTTCGTATACCTTTCCGACTTCTGGCTCTTCGGTGAGGCCTCGAATCCACTCAAGTGCTCTTTCAATACTATCTGTGTCTGCGGCAGCCACAGTAATCAATCCGTCATCCTTGATATCAATTTCGGCACCAGTTTCTTTGGTAATCTTATTGATGACTTCACCACCCTTACCAATAACCGCACCAATCTTATCAGGATTGATCTTAATCTTTTCAATACGTGGCGCATATGGGCTTAGCTTTTCGCGCGGTTCAGCGAGTGTCTCGAGCATGTGCTTGAGAATATGCTCACGACCAGGCTTTGCACCATCGATTGCTTGACGCAATACCTCTACAGGCAGCCCGTGGACTTTCATATCCATTTGTATTGCCGTAATTCCTTCGCTCGTACCGGTCACCTTGAAATCCATGTCGCCGGCAAAATCTTCTGCGTCTGCAATATCGCTCAAGATATACGGTGTATCGCCGTCCATCATCAAGCCCATAGCAATACCGCTCACCGGTCGCTTAATTGGCACTCCTGCGTCCATAAGTGCCAAACACGAACTACAGGTTGCCGCCATAGACGTAGAGCCATTCTGACTCATAATCTCGGTGACCGAACGAATTGTATATGGAAATTCTTCTTCAGTCGGCAATACTGGTATCAACGCGCGTTCAGCAAGATAGCCATGACCAATCTCACGACGACCTGGCGAGCCAAGACGACGTACCTCACCTACTGTATAGCCTGGTGCATTGTAGTGATGCATATAGCGACGTTCGAAGTCGTTTTGCTCCATCGTATCCACCATTTGCGCATAGCTGAGAGGTGCCAATGTAACGATGTTCATTCCCTGTGTCACGCCACGAGTAAAGATGCTTGATCCGTGCGTACGAGGCAATACTCCAACTTCGCTCGAAAGTGGACGAATTTCATCAAGTTTACGGCCATCTGGACGGGTCTTGAGTTCGACAATACCTTTTCGCACATCCTTGTGCAAAGCACTTGTAAATGCTTCGTCGTATTCATCACGTAGCTTTTCATATTCCTCTGCTCCGACCTTCTCAGTCATTGCAAGATGATAATCCCAACGTAGATTGTTCACGAGTTCATTTCGTTCTGGATATGGCATATGGAGCGCCTTGCCAAGCTTACCTTCAAGCCATACATTCGCTTCATTTTGAATATCTTCGTTTGGTAGAACCAATTCGTACTCTTGAGCGACTGGAGCAACCTTCTCGGCTAGCTCCTTTTGCAGCTTGATAGCCGGCTGATATTGCTCAAATGCCCATGCAAGTCCATCGGCAATCACATCTTCAGATACTTCATTCGCACCCGCCTCTACCATCGTGATGCCACTTTCGATACCAGCAACAACAAGATCGAGATCGCTCGCCTCACGCTCTTCAGGTGTCAAGAATGCCTTGAACTCGCCATTCACACGTCCAACGCGAATACCTGCCACAGGACCGTCAAACGGCGTTCCTGTGAGCATGAGGGCGCTACTAGCAGCAATCATTGCAATAGAATCAGGGCGGAAGTTCGGATCCATTGAGAGCACACTCGCGACAACCTGCACTTCTTGACGATATCCCTTTGGAAATAGTGGACGAATCGGACGGTCGATAAGACGACCAATAAGAATCGCCTCGTCACTTGGACGACCTTCACGCTTGATAAAGCGACTGCCGCTAATTTTGCCAGCTGCATAAAATTTTTCTTCATAATCAATAGATAATGGGAAGTAGTCTAGGACAACCGGTCGACTTCCAACCATTGCTGTACCGAGTACCACAGTATCTCCGTATTTCACGAGTACGCTCGCAGTAGTACGAAAACCAACTCGATTTACTTCAAGCGTCAGCGTCTTACCGGCTAGTTCTGTACTAACGCTAATAATTTCCTTGCCATGAGGATTAATTGTAGACATATTTTTTCTCCTTACTCACTCAGTTCTTAGAGCGATTAAGTAACGGGTACAGAAATTTGTAAAAATTCCTCTATCCACCACTTACATCGCATGAGTGATGTAGTAATTATACCTTAAAATGTATAATTTAGCACATGCAGACACATATCTTTATCTCTACTGTATCTGATGGATCAATGAAATCTGTGCTCAATAATCACAATGTGGCACGACGCAATCGTATTCGCTTTTTAGACAAACAACTCATCCCACCTAGCGAAACGACTCTACATACTCTTAGCTACACCGGCGACGACTACTGTCGTTACAAAATAGTAGATACCACCACCAAGGGCGATGGCATCGTCCGCCATGCGACAATTGACGCCGACGCGGTAGTTACGATAACCCCAAATCACGCCATCCTACTTCCGCTTGCAGATTGTGTTGGTGCGGTTATTTATCACCCAATAAAAAATATTTTGATGGTATCACACCTCGGTCGACACAACCTGGAACAGTTTGGAGGTACGAAATGCATTCAATATCTTATCGACCAGTACTCGATCACACCGTCTGAACTCATCGTTCAACTTAGCCCGTCAGCAGGTAGTGACGCTTACCCCCTCTTTGCTTTTAATAACCGTAGTCTGCAAGATGTTGCGATAGAACAAATAACTGCAGCAGGAGTACTGTCCGCGAATATCACCCCATCGACAATCGATACAACAAAAAATAGAAAGTATTTCTCCCATAGTGAATTTCTCAAGGGAAACCGGAAAACGGATGGACGTTTTGCTATCGTAGCAGTACTACGCTAGCGCCATGTTGGCAGCCACATATATCGCTGCACGTCATCCAAGCCGATAGGTAACCCGTAGCTTATCGGTATAAAATAGATAAATCCCGTCACAACAACTCCAGCCAGAAGAATATATACGCTATTCGCAACATTTCGTCCGCGTGTTCGGCTGAGCCGATCGTACAAAATCGAAATCATACAACATGCCAAAATAATGCTAAACAGTAACGCAAAGAAATAGTGATACAAAAACATTGGGCGTTCAATAAAGACAAATGGTAGAAAATTAAACACGTATCCCAATAGCGCAAAGTAGATTATGCGGCGACGTTTCCGAACGAGTCTCGGCCGAATATATAAAAACACAAGAGTACATATACCGATCAATGAAGACACCCACCAGACCACTGGGTTACCGATCAAATATATATTGCCCTGCATACCATTCGCGTCTATCTGCCCCTGCCAATAGTAAATAGGTCGAACCTCAAATGGCCATGTATACCAACGCGAGGCATACGGGTGCGTCACGCTCGTTAACGAATTTT
>JAGQNH010000074.1 GCA_020428185.1 Candidatus Saccharimonadota bacterium
TGTTCCAAAAAAATTCCGTTTTGCACTTCTCTTATCATCCACGATAATCCCGCCATACGACTTCGGAAGAGCAATTGACCAACAGTACTACTAGCCAGGCTCACACCCGATATAAATTTATTTTGAGATGCAGTGTACGTATATAGTTGAACAAGCACACTATCCCATATACCAATAATATGATTGTCAATCCTTGTATATTGAGTGAAATTTGCAGTTGAGAAAAGTTTTCCCCGTTTAGGTATTAATAAATTACCCCAGTTTGAGCTAAAATACATACCGTTACCGCGAGCAAATGATTCCATTGCGTGAATTTTTGCCGCTGGATCAGTTGTTGATGGAGTAATGCCGTCCAGAAACCAAAGACCATTCGATAATATAAAATGCCATGTTTCTATAAACTCACCCTTGCGAGTATAGAGCACCTTATTATTATCAACTAGTTGGTCTGACGCCTTCGCGAGGAATGTCACATCTAGCCTATCTCTATCGCTGCCAATTTTATCATCCACACCAGTAATTATTGACTGTTTGACAACAACCTCACTCATCCTATTGATTCGATTCATTTGCTGAAGTGCATATATCATCAGCGTCACATGTCGTAAATAATCAGGCGACAAATAGTCTGACATTGGATTCAAATCATTATTACTCCAATCATTTTGGAATTTCATGAATACACTGGTTGCCCTGTCCACAATCGATGCTTCGTCCCACCGTACAGCATCTCCTCGCTTTGCTATATCAAGATCTCTTTTTGCCACTTTTGCCATATTTTTAAAACGCCCGATGAGACCAATAATGCCGTTGTGCACACCAACCCCACTAGCGAATAGAATCAGAAAAAAGATATACCACACAGATATGAATAAAAGACATAAAGCTATCATAATCATACCGGAAATAACAACCGCCACAGGTACCGGCACTACTTGCCTTAAGCGATTTGCAAAGAAATACCCCTCTGCATAATATAGAGCCAGTATACCTTCTCCGCCGCCAGACCCACCGCCGCTACCACCGCCAGATCCACCGCCACCCGCGCTTGCAAACAGAGTTACAACTCCAAGGATATCAATCATTGCCTGTAATTATAGCCGATATATCACATAACACCAATGCTTATGAACCTACCACAAACCAATCTTCCACAAAATAATCATCGCCCGTTACTGACGCAACAGCAAGAATAGTATCGGTACCAAAAAGCTTTTTTACCTGAATGTAAAATTCAGCAGCAAATCGCATTTGCATTTGTTTTTTTTGGGTTATTGCACCGAACCCACCCCCATGGTTTGCTTGGCGTCGGTATTTCACTTCTGTGAAATAAGTCACACCACCCTTAGTTGAGACGATGTCAATTTCGCAATATTTCGTCCTCCAATTGCGATCGATAATTTCATGACCATGACTTTTAAGATAATCGGCTACAGCACCTTCGGCAATGTTGCCCTTTGCCGTAGGTAAACTCAGTATATCTTTCTTATGATTTTTTAACTCATTATTCGCAGTATGACCGTGTCTGTATTTAGCTAATGGAGCAAACGACAAACGATGTAGTGGCGTAACACCTAGCGCATCGATCGCCGAACGATGCGCTGCAGTGCCATACCCTGAATGTGAAGAAAAACCATATCCTTCGTACACATCATCCTGCTCGGTCATGTAATTGTCTCGAGCAACCTTAGCAACAATAGACGCTGCGCTGACACTTGGTACAAGCAAGTCAGCCTTTGCCATTGTTGTCACATACTTACCTTTCGTAGTTCCTTCCAGAAAATTAATCGTGCCATCAATAATAATCTCATGGTACGGTACCCTTATCTGCTCGACAGCACGTCGCGATGCCAATTTTAGTGCTTCCGATAGACCTATATTATCTATCTCAATTGCATGCACCCATCCCAGTCCATATCCCACAGCCTGTTCGCGAATAATGGTATCGAGAGCTTCTCGTCGCTTTTTAGTTAATTTCTTGCTGTCCGTTAAGCCGTCAATAGTCGCTCCGCCCAACACAACAGCACCAACTACAAGCGGCCCCGCCCATGGCCCTCGTCCTACCTCATCAATACCCAAGATCATATCTACTATTGTATACTACCCATATATCTAAATACCGCCACACAGATGGCGGTATTTAGATATATATTCAAGCGATAATTTATACTTCTTTTGCTGGCTCTTCAGTAGATTCAGATTCTAGCTTCTCAGTCTTTGCCTCTGCAACAGTGTTTACTGCTTCACGATCAAACTGAATAGCAGTCAAACGAGCGCTCTTACCGCTACGTTGACGCAGGTAGCTCAAGAAATTACGGCGAACCTTTGAACGTCGTACGATTTCAACTTTTTCTACAAGTGGGCTATGGAGTAGAAAACTCTTCTCTACACCAACACCGCTTGTTACCTTACGTACAGTAATACGGCTCGTATGCTGCTTCTTGTTGTCAGTACGAATAACCACGCCTTCAAATATCTGAATACGCTCTTTGTTGCCTTCACGGATTTTTTGGTGCACACGAACAGTGTCGCCACTACGTGCATCTACAACAGCAGCTTTTTTCTGCTCATCATTAACTTTCTGAATTAGTGCAAAACTCATAATCATTCCTCTATACCGTCAGCGTATCTGGCTGGCCACGCAGTTGTATCTCTGCGGCTCCACACCATCGCTGTACCGGCGATTAACATTCTTATATACAATCAGTTATCTACTATAGCACAGTTTTGCGAGTTTTAAAAGGGTTAGACAGCTATTTCACTCAAGAAAAGCCCGCTACCGAAACACACGATTTATGTATTCCGATAGCGGGTATCCGCTTAGCTGGTCAAGAATGGAGCTCGAGCTCCCGAGCGCGCTGCTGCTGTACTGTGCTTAGATAGTGCCACTGTGTCTTGAGAAAGTCGACAAGTCTCTCGTACACGCACCGTTCAAGCGATCTCTGATCAGACATTTCCCGTACGCGTTTTCTATAAAACTCGCACGGGTAGGTCGCCGGGAGATCTCCAGTTTCAATGATATCGAGCACCGTTATCGAATCGAGAAATGCCCAATACTGTCTTGTAGCGTGATGGATGAGATACTTTTCGATATCATTATGAAAGTTTTTTGCCAGAACACTATGCTCTGACGGTATTACCCAGGTGGTCATCCTGACCTCTCTACTAGTTTGGTCCTACATCTCCCTTTAAGATGTTTGTAAGTAATATTATACCAAATAGCATAAGTTTTGTCAATTTAAAGAGCCTACTGAAGCAGTCGTTGGACTACTCCGGCAGGCTCATAGCGGTATCAGGTAATCGCTCCAATCCTCCTCCAATAATGAACATGTGAGACAGGACCGTTCTTGTCATACAATGTACTGACAAAGCGACCGAATCTCCAGCCGAATACACTAAACAGTTGGTACCCGG
>JAGQNH010000075.1 GCA_020428185.1 Candidatus Saccharimonadota bacterium
TCGTAGCAAGGTTGGTGCGTCACGAACTGTCGGTACGGATCCAAAAACAGGCAAAATAATTACCGCACGTTTTGGCCGCTTCGGCCCGATGCTACAACTTGGCGAAGCCACTGACGACGACAAGCCAAAATTTGCCCCAATGCCATCGGGTGCCAAAATTGAATCCGTCACCCTAGAGCAAGCACTTGTTGCATTTCAGCTACCACGTCTTGTCGGCTCAACTGAAGATGGCCAAGAAATAAAAGCTAACATCGGACGATTCGGCCCCTATATACAGATTGGGAAACTCTTTGTCAGTATCAAACCAGAAGATCCACACGATATCACTCTCGAACGCGCACTCGAACTCTACGCTGCCAAGCTAAAAGCTGAGGCCGAGAAGAATATCGCCGATTTTGGTGATGGCATCAAGGTACTCAACGGCCGCTGGGGACCCTACATTACTGACGGCAAAAAGAATGCAAAAATTCCAAAAGAAACTGATCCAAAATCAATCACACACGATCAAGCAAAACAGATGATAAAAGAAGCTCCTGACGCAAAAAAACGCTTCGCTCGTCGCAAAAAATAATCTACACATTTTCCTCTATTGACTTTTTTTAAAAAAAGCCTATCATATGTTTTACTGGTCTTCACTAGAAAGGCCCGCCCCTTCGAGAGGAGGTGAAAAAAATGGTGAATCGCGTTGTTCGGTTTCTCGCGACCCTCGTGGTCGTCGCTGCTGTGCTGCATCTCTGCTTGCCCGGTGGCGTCGTAGCCGTTCTCGTTGCTGCTCCGTTCACGGCCGCAGCATGGTCTGCGCTCTGGAGCTGGAACGTTGTGTCTGTGGTTCTGTTGGGCCTGGTCGGTGCCGAAGTACGGCATCTCGTCCACGACTGACGGATGACAAATACACGTTACTGACTGCAGTACATCACAATTTGTGACACGACAGCAGTCCATCGCCACATACAATTTCATACCGCTTCGAAGGAACCGCCTCGAGACAACGACGTCTCGACACGCCCTCGAGGCGGTTTTTTATATTGCACGATAATTGATTTTTTTAATTATTTATGTTTAAATATACTTAGCCAAAAGACTACAGATGGGAATGTCATGGCACGCACATCAAAATCGAGTTCCGTGCAACAAATCGCCCTTAAGGTGTTTCAAAACACCCTTTGGATCTTAGCCATTATTGCTGGTTTCGCAGCTATGTTTCCAGCTTCGGTGACATACGACATGGCCGTCCGCACAAACTCCATTGCAGCACCGTTTTCGAGTATCGCACTCCTCTTGATAGCAGCAGGACTTGCAGGCCTGGCCTTTATACTGGGCCGCCTATACGAACATATCGAGAAGCGCATACAATCAAACAACAAATAGGGCATGCACTGCCTAACAGAGCCTGTACTCATACGTTCAGGCTCTTTTTATATATTAGATACTATTAAAACGCTTTTGTTTAGTTACTAGCAAATAATAGAGAAAAATAAAAAGTCCAAAAACATTGTTTACTTAATGCGTCTATTTCATGCTATAATCTACAAAAGTACGAAAAATGTTTGACATTATAAAAAATATGTTTTATAATCAAAAACAAGGACTTAATAATATAATTATCCAAAAACTGAGGTGAGGCAGAGAGGACTACCCAAATGAGCCAAGTGACAGGCAAGACAAATGCAGAACCAACGACAGTCGACATCGACGGTGCCGTTGAGGCAATTCTTGGAGCTATTGAGCAGGAACGCGAACGCGAGATTATTACTCGTCGGTTTGGTCTATACGACCGCAAGGAAACCCTAGAGCAAATAGGTGAGTTACTTGGTATCACTCGTGAGCGTGTCCGTCAGCTAGAAAAAGCTATTCTTGTCCGTCTTAAAATCGCAAGCTCTGAGGGCAAAATCCCAGCCGTACAAGTAGTCGAAAAGGCTATCGTACGAGAGCTGAGTGAAATGGGCCGTCTTGCAACAGTCAACGATCTTACAGATACGCTGCTTCACAGCAAAGCGACAACACCACTTAGTCGTGCACGAGTTGCATTCGCCGCAACACTTGCTCCAAAACTAACAGTTGTTGACGAAAATGATAACTATCGTACGTCTGTCGCTATTGCTGAATACGGTGATGAGAAGAAAATTCGTGAGCACGTAGACGCTGTTGTTTCTGCAGTCAAAAAACATGGTGAGCCATTGACTATCGAGCAGCTTCATGAACAACTAGACCATGAACATCCTTCACATGTACGCGCACTTGCAACGGTCAGCAAGCACCTTTCGCACCTGAAGGACATGTGGGGTCTCAATAAGTGGCCAACAGTCAATCCTAAGAATATTCGCGACAAAATTTACGTTATTCTTGCAGAAAATGGTAAACCGATGCATTTTTCTGAGATCGCAGACTCTATCAAGGGTAGCAATTTCAGCCGCAAAAATGTCACAACGCAAGCTATTCACAATGAGCTTATCAAAGACAAACGATTCGTACTGATTGGTCGTGGCATCTACGCACTCGACAGCTGGGGCTATAGCAAGGGTACTGTTGCCGATACCATTATCGACATTCTCAAAGACAGCAAAGAACCTCTTCATCGAGATGAAATCGTCAAGCGAGTACTTAAGAGTCGTCAAGTTAAAGAGACTACTATTTTGCTCAACCTTCAGAGCAAACCACAATTTAAGCGCGTCGCAAAAGCGACATACGCACTTGCTGAATCAAAATAAACCAAAGCGACTTTAGCATAAGCTTGCTAACAGAGGCGAAAGGTGGGACAATAGTTACGTACATATGGAAGTGATATCTTGGATTATCAATCTACTCCTATCCTGGTATGTTTGGATACCAGCGGTATTGATACTCAGCTACCTCACATGGCGTAATTACCGACAAATTGATGCTGTACGATCAATAGAAAGTACACTTCTTATCCTCGAAATACCAAAGGCAAACGATAAACAAGAACTTGCCGCAGAGCAACTTTTTGCCAGTTTGCACGGTATTCTACGCGACAAGACAGAACTCAAGCAAACCGGGGGTATACAAGAACATCTCAGCTTTGAGATAGCTTCCGTAAATGGCCAGATCCGCTTCTACGTATGGGTACCCACAGCCCTTCGCAGCTTCGTAGAGGGGCAAATCTACTCGCAATATCCCACTGTCCAAATTCACGAAGCCGACGAAGACTACGTTGCACATGAGCGAAATCATAGTGTCGTCTATACAAGTGAAATTACATTGACAGATAGTGAATTTCTACCGATAAAAACATTTCAAAATTTTGAGGTCGACCCTCTAGCCGGCATCACCGGAACATTGGCAAAACTCGAGACCACAGGAGAAGAGTTGTGGGTTCAAGTACTCGTACGACCAATCGCAGATGACTGGCACAAATCCACAGATCGCTGGATTAAGAATGTGAAGTCCGGCGGCGGGGGAGGTCTTTTCGGCTCTCTCAGCAACGGCAAGGGCTTTGACGCGAAATGGTTCCTTGGGCTACTTGAAGCACTATGGAGACCACCAGAGCAGGGAGTAGGGGGCACGTCAGCACCTCCTGAGCTATCAGATCGCAATAAGACCCGAATTAGCGAAGCAGAAACGAAAGCAACAAAACTAGGCTACCAAGTCAAGATTCGACTTGCATATCTAGGCGACAGCCAAACGAATGCTAAATTACAAATGCAAGCCATCGTCGGCACATTTAAACAATTCAATAGCACAAATCTCAATGGCTTCAAGATGACAAATACAAGCTTCCGCAAGGAAGATCTCGAACGATACAGAGCCCGACTCTTTACAGACAAAGGCTACATCCTCAACATCGAAGAAGTAGCCAGTGTATTCCATTTGCCTCACACAAATGTCGAAACACCAAATATCGTATGGGCTTCCTCGAAAACAGCTGAACCACCAGCAAAATTGCCCGTACTTACAGGTGATGATGCGATTGACGAGAATATCAGCGCGTTCGGCCTCACAAACTTTCGTGGCATCAACCATCAGTTCGGCATGCTTCGAAGCGATCGCTCACGTCATATGTATATTATCGGTCAAACCGGAGCAGGCAAGTCCGGAACACTAGCGCTCCTTGCGCTAAGTGATATTTTTCATAATCAAGGCTATGCAATTATCGATCCGCACGGTGACTTCGCTATAGACAACATGCGCTTTATCCCTGCATCACGTCTCAAAGACGTAGTGTATTTTAACCCCGCAGACACCGCGTACCCTCTCGGATTTAATCCTCTCGAAGTCACCGATCCAAACATGAAATCAAATATCAGCTCTGAAGTTATCGGTGTGCTCGAACGAATGTTTAGCAATAGCTGGGGTCCTCGTCTCGAGTATATTTTGAGGTACACCATCCTTGCGCTACTCGATCGACCAGAGACAACTATGCTCGATATAACACGCATGTTGACCGACAAGAAGTTCCGCAAAGAGACACTGTCGTATTGTAAAGATACGGTGGTTTTGCAATTTTGGAATATCGAATTCAATAGCTGGACAGAGAAGTTCCAGGCCGAAGCAATCGCCCCAATTCTCAACAAAGTAGGAGCATTCACCGCCAATCCAATTATCCGAAATATCATCGGTCAACCCAAATCGACGTTCAATATTCGTCAAATGATGGATGAGGGCAAAATACTTATCGTCAATCTATCAAAAGGTCTCCTCGGTGAAGACAATTCAAGCGTACTAGGATCATTCCTTGTCACTAAGATCCAGCTTGCCGCCATGAGTAGGAGCGACATACCAAACATCGAAGACCGTCGTCCCTTCTACCTATACGTAGACGAGTTCCAAAACTTCGCAACCGATTCATTTGCTACGATTCTCTCCGAAGCGCGAAAGTACGGCCTCAACCTTACTGTGGCGAATCAATACATATCACAAATGAGTGAAACTGTCCGAGATGCCGTATTTGGCAACGTTGGCACGATGGTCAGCTTCCGCGTATCGGCGGATGACGCACCGATACTTTCCAAGCAATTCGAGCCCCAATTTGAAGCAAACGACCTCCTGCAAATGCACAACAGAAACTTCATCATAAACATGGTGATACGAGGCGAAAAAGCTCCCGCATTTAGTGCTCGTACGCTTCAGTTGCCTCCGCCACAAACCGACAATACGGCGGCGATTATCGAGCACACTCGAGCAAATTACAGCAAACGACGAGAAGACGTCGAGGCAGCGATAAACAGTCTTATTAATCCACCCGAACATCTTCAAAGAAAGGGTCCCGGCAACCCGAAAACACCAGCAATGGCCAAGCAGTGGCCAATTGACGCCGGCGCAAGGCCATCATCTACCCCTATTTCCACCCCTGTTAATCAGAATACCGGACCAAATCGACCAAAGTTCATTATAGAAACACCGGCCGGTGAAGCTGCGATCTCAAAGAACGAAAACACTCCAGCAGACACAACAACATCATCGGTAAATGAAAAAAGAGAAGAGAAGCAGCCCGAAAAGACAGATCAAAAAAGCGAAGAAAATAAAGAAGAACAGCCGAAGAAAAAACGTTCTCGTAATCGCAGAAAGAAGACGCCCCAGGTAGAGTCAAACGAAAAGACTGATCAAAAGACGCATACCAAAGCCAAGGACGCTGCTCACGCTCCATCATCAAATCATGACAAAAAAGAAGCGCCAGCAAAAACACCCGCAACCAAAAAAGACCCAGAAACACACTCAGCTTCATCTACGAAGCCAGCAAACAAAAAGCCTGAAACTGAGAACAAGCATGGCAATGATGACACTATGGGACTATTAAAAATACGATAAAAAACCTGCCTTAGCGTATATAGAACAAATATAGAACACTTACTCTAAGCCTGGATGAGACTATTCAGATGTTGCGCTCCTGTATTATATGTAATAAACAGGCATTTCACCCCTGTTGGACCCCTGTTAATTTCATATATGAGAATAGGTGCGACAACATGAGGGCTATTAACGAAATATGACACCCATGAAGAAATACAATACAAAGCGAGGGTAGAGCAAACACACAGTACATAGATCCATAATAAAGCAAACAAAACACAGCAAGAATCCACACATATGCAATCATAATTGATACTGTGTCTTAACGTCGCACAATATATCTTTTACGACATTAAATATATAAACATAAGATGATTGAGTATACGTTTAAACTGCCGTCAGTAGGGGGGTACATTGCACATAATCCCAAAAACATATATACGCATACGAAGAATATCTTTTGGTACACGTGCACATTGTGCGATCGTATGGCTCTCAGATATCCTGTCATCCGTCACGGTGCCACGCCTAGTAATATGCGCTATTTCACAACACCCCACATGACAACAGCACGTTTGACATCTACTGCAATATATTTGACATTTTAGTTTTTCCACAGTTTTATAATTATTTCCAGTAGAATTTTCACTCCTCTTTTTCCCGCCCATCTCCCCTACTTTTCACGCAATATTTGCTTTTTTTGTATTTTGATATATTAGTATAGTTTTTTCAAAATTTGCCATAGTACAAAATATAGAACAAAAATAGAACTTAGCAGAGGAGCGAAGAGAAGAATCACTCTACTCCTTTATCTATAGAAAGCAACTCCTGATACGCGAATATCAACATATTTCGGAGTGATGCGATGCTTTGCAAAATACCTTATTGCATTCTGCATATCTTCAATCTGCTCCCCTACTGGCCTGTCCAATGATAGCTTAATTGGATATGCATGTCCTTTTACTATCACCTCAATCTGGTGCGTCGTGTTCGCGGGTATGATTGCCTCTTTAATTATCATGTTCGATGCTCGTGCAATCGAAACCGTTCGTCCAACAAATCGCAAGAATCGAGAACTTGCAATCGTCGCCCCTGCCGACTGTGGCACCCCGCTGTTATCTATAACTTGCACCGTCGGCCTCTCAAAATAATTCACAGTAAACGATACACCATCTTGATCAACATAATATTGTGTCTGTGCAATTTTCCAACTCGCAAGAGGTTGGCGAAAGATAATATCAAAATGCGTTGACGCAAAACCAGATGATCCACCCATCTCGACCCCTACAACCTCCGGAACAGTCTGGGATAAATACTCCGAAAGACCTTCTGTATTCAAGGCAAATCGCAAACGCTCAATCGGATGACCTGCGAAATAATCATTGATTGCGTTCTTATATCGTTTATCGTCGATAGAAACTGTATCGGTAGCAGCAACGTCAACATACACAGTGAAGTTATATAGAATCCAAACCAATGCACATGCCCCAGATACCACAAACACAAGTACCTTCATGAGCGACCGTCTGTATGCTGTTAGATGGTGTACGTGTGTCCTCGATGATGACTGCATGTCCGAATGTAATGAAGCGTCTGCGTTCCTCTCTTTCAGACTCACACTCCCTACAAGTGTTGCGTTTCGACTAAACAGCCGTTGTCCAGTACTCGTCGCGACCTGCTCTGTAGTCCGTCGATTACTGTGCGTCCGACGTCGCGGCTGCTCATTATGCTGCATGCCCGCCCGAAACAATTTCATACTACTTACGAACCCGCACTTCACTTACTATTACATCCGCCATGTCGTGAGCTGCTTGTGGATGAGCAAACCGCGCCAACTGTGACGACAGCTTTTTCCTAAGCGCCGCATTCGTTGCAAGTGACCTAACCGCATCCGGCAATGAGGTATCTTTGGGATCCTTAAATCGATCTTCGTCGAGCACAATCACTGCTTGTTTCTTTTCAAATACCTTCACGTGCTCCACCTGCCATACAAGACGATTACTCGGTATCACGATAGTAGGTATCTCCATCGCTGCGAGCTCAAGTAGCGCAGTAGCACCCGCGCGAGTTACTACTATATCTGCTGCACCAAAAACAGTAGAAAGCCCTGGAATAAAATCCTTGACCAAAAAACGTGGATCATCAGGAGGTGTTAAAGCACGAACATCATCGTATTGGCTCGCACCAGAAAGCAATAATACATTAGCAATGCTCACAAGCTCCTTATAGTGCAGCAGTACGGCATCGTTAATCTGTCGAGCCCCCTGCCCTCCTCCAGTAA
>JAGQNH010000076.1 GCA_020428185.1 Candidatus Saccharimonadota bacterium
AAGCTATGGAAGAAATATCGTAAGACTTTGGCTGGCCCAGCCTTTCTCGTAGATATGCCGACATTTATGCAGCCACTTGCAAAAGTACAGCCAGACAATCCGCAGCTGACAGAGCAGTTTAACCTAGTATTTGGTGGTAGCGAAATGTGCAAGGCGTTTTCTGAATTGAATGATCCAGTTGATCAATATGGCCGTTTTTTGGAACAGCAGCAATTACGTGATGCGGGTGACGATGAGGCGCAAATGATGGATATCGATTATGTTGAGGCGCTTGAATACGGAATGCCACCAGCTTGTGGACTTGGTTTTTCTGAACGAGTATTTTGGTCGCTTGAGGGTGTGACGGCACGAGAGGGTGTACCGTTTCCCCAATTGCGTCATGAGCTCGACGAGACAACGAAATCAATATATTCAGATATAGTATCGGAGTAATATATGGCCAGAATCCACAACAAAGCGTACTTCAATCAAAAGATAGTACCGATTGCTGACGCTCATTTGTCGGTAGCAAGTTCCGCTGTATTGTATGGGCTGAGTATTTATACGGTATTTTATGTATTACCAGAGAAGGGAAGGTTTCGAGCCTTTCATTTGCAAGAGCATTATAGTCGCCTTAGGTCGTCAGCAAAAATTATTGGATTAACATGGCCAAAGAAGTTGTCTTTTACTCAATTTCAGGACATAGTCAGAGGACTTCTGGAGGTAAATAATCCAGAAGAGCCAGTGTTTGTACGAGCAACCGTACATGCGGATGATCTGTTGCCGGGTACGCGTTCTCGCGGCGTTTCGACGCAACTGAGTATGTTTGTTTATACTGCATCTCCAATCATGAAGCCAAGTGGCGTAAGGCTAAAGACGAGCCAATGGCGACGGATTCCTGATAACAGTATTCCTTCAAGGGCGAAAGTGAACGGTGCGTACGTTAATTCGGTACTTGCGCATCAAGATGCGCGTGATGCGGGATATGATGATTGTATATTCCTTGATCAGTCTGGCCATGTGTGCGAATTGTCTGCAGCAAATATATTCATGGTACGACAGGGGAGGCTCATTACTCCTGATACGAGTAGTGATTTGCTGGAGGGGATAAATCGTCGTGTCATTATTGAGCTTGCTGAGGCCACGGGTATACCAGTGCAGGAACGTGCAGTTGATCTGACGGAACTGTATATCGCTGATGAAGTATTTGTTTGTGGCACCTCTGCTTTTGTTGCGAGTGTATCTGAAATAGACGGACGTCTACTAGAAAAGAAAAACCCAATTACACAAAAAATCGCCACACTGCACGCCAAGGCATTACGTAGCGGCGATTTTTTGTAAGTTACTTCGCGTCGTCGTTAATCGTGTCGTTTTCGTCGATGAAGTCGCCGAGGACGATATTTCGATTATCTTCGATGATTTCTTCGAAATCAGGCACGTGCTCGCTTATCCATTGGGCGATTTCTTCATCAGAAGATGAATCTTGCATGTCGGCTAGTGCATCGACATCTTCTGGCGTGAGGGAGGTGACGATCTCGTGACCTATCATACTGTTTACTTTTTCATTGAGCTCATCGACGAGTTTGGTCATTTCCTTGCCTTCGAGTGATACTCCAAGTTCGATGAGTTCGTTCGCAGTAATATGATCCTTCATGATAGTCTCCTGCTGGATGGGGTATTATTTTTGTTTTTTGTTGCGTTTGAATCGACTAATCAATCGTCCGAAGAATGAACGAGGCTTTAATCGAGCGGTTTTGGCGTTGTCTTCTGTGCCGTTAAGATCACTCTTAAAACCTTCACGGATTGCTTTGCGCGCACGAGCGGCATTTGCTTTGTTGCGGATTGCAGATAATTTATTGCGGAACCCGCCACGTTCAAGCTTTGAGGCTGGAGTAGGTGTCTCGTCGTTGTCGTCGCTATCCTGCTCGACGGCTTCCTCTAGGTCATCAACGGCAACCTCAGCTTCGTCTAATTGTATTGATTTGTCGACGGCATCTTCAAGCATATCCAGAGTGTGTTCAATTTTTTCAGACGAGGCAGTCTTTTCGTTGTCGCTAGTCGGGTTGACTGGCTCGAGTAGGTGTTGGTACTGTCCCTTGAGTGCCTTAAGCGCGGTAAACTCTTCGGCAGTGAGACCGTAATAGTTCATTCGGTCGACTTGTTTATCGTCTTCTTTGTCATTTTGGTTTGCGTGCTTCGTCTGAGCATCTGTACGCCCTAGGGTAGATTGCGCCTCTTCGTCAGCGAAAGTATCATGACCATTTTCGCGTAACCAGTTGCTTGGTCCTTCATTGAGCGCTTTTTCACGCATTTCCGGATCGTTACCAAATTTTTCAAATACATCCTGACGCCACTGTTCAATAAGAGTATTTTTGTCAGATTCATCTGTTAACGACGGAGTTTCTTCAGTTGATTCTTGCGCTTCGGCCTCGCCGGGGGAGTTTGGGATTTTATATTCCTCAAAAACATTGTCAAACGCTGCATTTTCAGCTGTAAATTGTTCATCCATAGTAGATGGCTTGTCGGCATCACGAAACTGAGAGTTTATTGCATCGAGCGTGTCCGTATATTCGCTCTGCAGACGCTCTTCGAATAGGCGATTCTTTATTTTTGAGACAGTAAGATTGCCGTCTTCGTTTGATGGGTCAAAGGCGTGTTTTGGTCGTCCACTTTCGTTGTTAACGCGGTTGATGATGTCATTTGCCATTGATGGGGCTTGTGAGTTGGTTTCGTGTGAATGTTTGCTCATGTGGTGGTTTTTGATTAATTTGTTAGTGTTTATAATTTAGCATAAGTTTGATAAAAAGTCAATATTCTTTAAGAATTTAAGATGTAAATCGAGCTCACAAGAGTATCTAAAAACCTTATGATAAGGTATTATTTACTATGGCTATGAGGTATAAGGACGCACAGAATAGATATCTATTATTTGTGAGGATTATCATCCTAGTTTCGTTAATCGGACTAGGTATGTTGATCTTTGCAAACATTGGTGAAGATCCGTCACATCTTACGTTCAGTTTGATTGCATTTGGTATTAGTGTTGCGGCACTGTTAGTTACAATATTGCAAAGTATTACGATTACGAGGCAGATGCAATTAACGCGGCGCGCGGTACACGAGGTCCATGAAACAAGTGAGAGTCTGAAGGATTTGATTAATAGTGATCATCGGTTAGCAAATGAAGTGCACAAAGATATCGCACTGGATCATGAGGTAATTGCTGCACTTGAAGAGTTTGGCTTGGGGGCAGATGAAGCTGAGCGCACAAGGGTTGCAAAGAATATAACGCGTAAGCTGAAGGATAGGAGCGTAAAGTGATTGAAGTTCAACACGTTACAAAAACGTACGGCAAAAAGCATCATTTTGTGGCGCTTGATGATGTGAGCTTTGTTGTACCGAGTGGCACGAGTGTCGCTGTTATAGGAAAGTCTGGAAGTGGAAAATCAACATTAATGCATGCGATTAGCGGTCTCGATAGGCCCGAGTCTGGCCGAGTGATTATTGACGGTGACGATATTTTGCTACAAAAGAAACAGGCGGTTGATAACTTTAGGGCAACAAAGATGAGTTTTATCTTCCAGTCATTTTTCGTACAGGCGAACGAAACCTGCTATGACAATGTCAGTTTACCGCTCGAGATTGCAGGTGTGTCGAAGAAAAAACGAATGCAAAAAGTACGAGCTGCCCTAGAGTCTGTAGAGCTAGGCGACAAAATAAAGTCTCGGGCACGCGACTTATCTGGAGGTCAAAAGCAGCGTCTTGCTATTGCGCGTGCAATTGTCAACGAGCCGACGATACTTTTTGCAGATGAGCCTACTGGCAACTTAGACAGCGCTACGGGTGATGTAATAGAAAAACTACTATTTGATTACTGCAAAAAAAATCACGCGACGTTAATAATCGTAACTCATGATCATGATTTGGCGAGTAAGTGCGACATGCAGATATATATAAAGGACGGTAAGATCACAAACATAAACGGCAGCCGAAGTGGTCGTACATCAAAGACCAAAATTAACATTAAGAGCAGTAAGGCTAGGACTAAATGATGAAGCGAAGAGATATTGTACGACGCGCTGGACGTAGTTTGCGTCAGGCAAAGGCCAGGACATTACTTACGAGTTTGGCAATTGCAGTCGGGGCATTTACGCTGACGATTTCTATCGCTGCGGGTGAAGGTTCGCGGCAGTATGCTGATACATTGATATCGAGTAACGTCGATCCACAGGCGCTTATTATTGCAAAGGATAAGACGTTGTTTGGGGGTAATATCGGTCAGAGTGGGTTGCGCGAATACGATCCGGATGCCTTGAGTAGTAGTGCTGGTGGGCCGGGCCGTACGATCACTATCAAGCAGCTAAGTGAGGAAGATTTGACGAAATTGCGTGAGAATCAGGATATTATTTCGGTCGAACCTCGATATAACGTCGTTGCTCGCTATGTAGAATTTGAGGGATTCTCAAAAAAATATACAACTGATATTTTGCAGTATGATTCGGGCGTACGCGGCGAGGCGGCTGCCGGCGCCATACCAACGCTTGGAAAGGGTATCGAAGCGAACGATGTAATTATTCCAAAATCGTATGCAGAGAAGCTCGGTGTAAAGAAGATGTCGAGTCTGATCGGCAAGACACTCACGATAATCGTATCTAGGCCGGCCGTTGTTTTGTCGGAAGAAGAAATTACGAATATTATTACGACCAAAGGCGTCAAAGGTCTAAAAGAGGCGACTGCAGAGCAGACGAAGGAAGTGACATTAACGATTCGCGCGGTCACACAGCCTTCGTCAACCTCTCTCGCAACGAGTCAGGTAATACAAATATCGAATGAAAAAGCAAAGGAATTGGCGGAATACACGACCAAGGATACTAGTGGTTATCAGAAATATACAATAGCGACTGCGAAGGTCAAGCAGGGTATTGAGCCGGAATCCGTGAAAATGGATTTAAAAAAAGAGGGATATACTGTTCGTACTGCAAAGGATTTACAGAACTTGTTGTTTACAGTAGTGAATATATTACAGGGTATTGTGGCGGGCTTTGGCGTTCTGGCACTGCTTGCAAGTGTGTTTGGGATTATTAATACACAGTATATTAGCGTGCTTGAGCGGACGAGTCAGATTGGATTAATGAAGGCACTCGGT
>JAGQNH010000077.1 GCA_020428185.1 Candidatus Saccharimonadota bacterium
CTATCCCGTCCTCATGGCATCCGACATACTTTTATATGATTCACGGTACATACCAGTAGGCGACGACCAGACTCAACACCTTGAATTCACTCGCGATATCGCTGAGCGCATCAACAAACAATTTGGTGATATATTTACAGTCCCACATCCTGTCGAAAAACAACATGAATTCTTTGGAAAAGGCCAAGGACTGCGTATAAGAGACCTCGTAGACCCGACCAAAAAAATGAGCAAGTCTGACCAAACCGGCCGGGGTGTCATCTTCCTTACCGACGTCCCAGAAGCGGCAGCCAAAAAAATAATGAGCGCCACAACCGACGACAAGGCCAGCGTGAACTACAATCAGATCGAGCAACCAGGCGTCAGCAATCTGCTACTCATCCTGGCACTGCTACGTGGTAAACCGCTTGATGAGGTAGAGGCTGAATTCAAAGGTCAGTCAAGCTACGGAGATTTTAAGCGCGTAGTGGCAGATGAAGTATCAAACTTCTTGACTGCCTTCCAGGCGAAACTTGCTGATGTTAGCGACGACGCGATCGCCATGGCATTCGAGCGATCCGAAAAAACAGCGAATGATCAAGCTAAAGCTACACTACATCGCGTTCAGCAAGCAGTCGGATTGCGACCAAGGAATTAATTATGAGACTTGATGCATACCTAGCTAAGTACTGGCCCGAATACTCACGCGCGACGTGGCAAAAGTACGTCAAGGCCGGCTACGTAAAAGTGAATAGTCAGGTCGAGACAAGCACCAAGCGCGTACTTGGTGAGGACGACAAAGTCGATATCGAAGTACCAGACGCTCCTTCTCACGAAAAATCAACACTCCCGGTCATCTATCAAGACGAAAATGTCATCGTTATCAACAAGCCTACCGGCATACTCACTCATAGCAAAGGCGTTCTTAACGAAGAATTTACCGTAGCGGACTTTTTCAAAAAACTCACGTCCTACCATACAGACACCAATCGACCCGGTATCGTTCATCGAC
This sequence comes from Candidatus Saccharimonadota bacterium, assembly GCA_020428185.1. Taxonomy (GTDB): domain Bacteria; phylum Patescibacteriota; class Saccharimonadia; order Saccharimonadales; family Saccharimonadaceae; genus UBA2112. Next base: position 992 of record JAGQNH010000077.1, read on the forward strand.
TTGATCGCGATACAAGCGGCGTACTTATTGGAGCGCTTAATGATAAGACTGCCTCGCTACTGCAAAAACAATTCAGTAGTCGCAAGGTCAAAAAAACCTACATTGCGGTAGTTGACGGCACTCCAAGTAAGCCGGAAGCAGTCATCGACGTACCTATCGGGAGAAACCCCAAACACCCGAGCCAATTTCGTGCAGACCCCAACGGCAAATCGGCACAAACTATGTACAAAGTCCTAGCATCCAACAGTAAGTACTCACTTGTAGAACTAATGCCGCATACAGGTCGCACACATCAGCTGCGTGTCCATATGGCATATATCGGCACTCCTATACATGGTGACAAAATCTACGGCAAAGAGGCCGATAGACTATACCTTCACGCCGCCAAACTAGAAATAACCATCCCCAAGGGTGAGCGCATGCTATTCGCTGCAGATGTACCCAAGGAATTTGCCGACATGGAGAATGTATGAAACTAGATGATCTAGTACTTCATCCTCGAACTCAACAACTCACAAAAAAATTCGCCAGCAAATTGCCCCAGGGGCTTATCATCGACGGGCCAGTTGGCTCCGGAGTCTCGACACTCGCGCTTGCAATCGCAAATCATGTCGGGTCTCCTGATTTTGTCATACTACCCAAAAAGCGAAAAAATGGTGAATACGTCATTAATCCCATAGAGGGAAACGTCATTATCGATGACATCCGTCAACTATACAAACAGACTCAGACAGCTCAGCCAGGTAAGCATGTATACGTCATAGATACAGGCTTAAAATCTATGACAATAAGTGCTCAAAATGCATTCTTAAAGTTACTCGAGGAGCCACGAGATGGGCTACACTTTATTATTTCGACACATCAGTTCGAACAACTCCTGCCGACGATAGTATCACGCTGCCAAAGATTATCCGTCTTGCCAATTACGAATGAGCAGACTACAGACTTCTTGGATAGATTTACAATAGACGACCAAACTAAAAAAGCTCGACTTGCATTTGTCGGTCGTGGCAGGCCAGCGCTTTTGCAATATCTCATTGACAACCCAGACGCTTATGAAAAACGTGTCAAAATAATGAGCGATGCGAAGATTCTGCTCGGTGTAGATACTTATGAAAAAATCCATACGATACAACTCTATAAGGACAGCCGTGCTGATGCAATAACACTCCTAGACGATATGAACTATCAACTACAAACTATCATCAAAAAGCATCCAAACAAGGAACTAGCTCGTACAATCGACAAAAACCTCAGTACACGCGATCACATCAGCGCCGGTGGCAACGTTCGTCTTCAGCTCCTCTCTAATGTGTTATAATTAATGCACATGTTAGGCTTACTTTTAGTTGCATTATTCGGCGGAATGGTACTCTACTATCGAGGGCTTCCTAGTAATCCTGCACTAGAACTTCCCTCAAAGCTTTCTGAACGTCTCGACAAACTTTGGGTAATCGCACAGCAGTCACTGAGAGATCGTAAATATTTACGCGCAGAAAAAGCCCTATTAACCATACTTCGCGTCGATGAGCGAAACGCAACCGCCTATAACCGACTTGGTATTTTGTACGCGAAGCAACAAGAGTACAAGGATGCCATAGAATGTTTCGAGATTGCACAATCTCTCGAGCCAAGCGCGTCTAGCCTGCATAATGTTGGACTTATATATTACGAAACAGGAAACTACCCGAAGGCTGCTCTCGCATTTGAGCAAGCGCTCGAAATTGAAAGTGATTTATCAGCACGACATATTGCATATGCAAAGGTGCAAGAAAAACTCGGAAACGAAAAGAAAATGATAGAGTCGCTTGAGCGCGCAATCGAAATCGACCCAATTCCACAGACACTCAATATTCTCGCAGATGCATACGAACGAGTAGGCGAGCAAGAGCTATCTGTGAAACTACGCGAGAAAGCAGCACGCATGATCCTGCCCCCTGGCAAGGCAAAGCGTGTTACACAACCTCGAAAAGTTGTTATGTAAACTCATAGTTACTATTGAACATTTTCGACCCCTGATGTATACTAAGTTTTGTACTTTTTACAGTACATTGAAAAATTTACTCATATGCCGCTTTAGCTCAGTTGGTTAGAGCAACTGTTTTGTAAACAGTAGGTCCTCGGTTCGAGTCCGAGAAGCGGCTCCAAGACAAGGTAATGAGCTCTCATTGCTTTGTGTCGGATAGCAAGCGCAGGGGTAGTGAAGCGGTCAAACACGACAGACTGTAAATCTGTTGGCATTCGCCTTCGCAGGTTCGAATCCTGCCCCCT
>JAGQNH010000078.1 GCA_020428185.1 Candidatus Saccharimonadota bacterium
CGGCCCTTATACCGAGGCCAGAGTCCGAAACAATAATTACTATCGCTAGCGATATTATTTCGTCCAAATTATCCTCATCGACTGAAAAAATAAAACTCATCGATGTTGGCACAGGTACCGGATGTCTCGGTATCACATTACAGCTAGAACACCCCGATATAGATGTCACCCTAATCGACAACAGCCTCCATGCCCTCAATCTCGCAAAAGAAAATGCAGTTCTATTAAAAGCAAGCGTACACCCAATAAAAAACAATCTCCTAAGTGACCTCACTACCCCGACTGACATAATTATCGCAAATCTTCCATATGTCGACAAAAGCTGGACAGTTTCACCCGACACACAGTTCGAACCAGATGAAGCGCTCTATGCATCTAACGGCGGCCTGTTTCTCATATTTCGACTTCTAGATCAAGCGACACTCACACTAAAGCCTGGCGGCTATATTCTTATAGAATCCGATCCTAGACAGCAAAATGACATAATCACACACGCTCAATCAATTAGATTCACCCATATCAAAACCGAAGGATACGTGACCGTATTTAGCTACTCGACGAACTAGGATAGGCTTCAAGCGTAACAGTAACTGTCAATGTCTTACCGTCTCTAATAACAACCAACGGCACCACTTCACCTGTTCCATACTCAGATATCAGACTGCTTAAATTACCCTGTTGCCCTACGTCAATGTCGCCAACTTTAGTCACAATATCTTCGTTTTTTAGCCCCGCCTTGTCCGCAGGACTATTCGACACAACACCCGAGCCTCGACTCGCATGCACATACGCCCCCTTCTTTACGGGAAGTTCGTATTTCTTTGCTACCTCTGGAGTGATATCAATATAGTTCACTCCAAGATACGCACGCTCAATCTTACCTGTCTTTTGCAAATTCTTGATAATACCCTTTGCCGAATTTATAGGAATAGAAAATCCAATACTCTGAGCATTTTGCGCTACCGCAGTATTTATGCCGATCACTTGACCACTCAAATTCACAAGTGGACCCCCAGAATTACCCGGATTAATCGCTGCATCGGTCTGGATTAAGTCAGTTAGATTCTCAAACGACCCGCCATCGCTTGCCGATATAGGACGACCGGTGCCGGATATAATGCCACTTGTCACAGTATTTTGGAATTGCCCGAGTGAATTACCTATCGCAACAACATTCTGGCCAATACGAATAGAGCTAGAATCTCCAAGCGTTGCAGGCGCTAGGTTTTTTACACCGCCGATTTTTACAAAAGCCAAATCATTTAATGGGTCTATCCCGACAATACGCACGTCTTCATATACAGTGCCGTCACTTGTCATTACAGATAATGTATCACTACCCTCAACAACATGTTTATTTGTCAAAATATAGCCATCCTTACTCAAAATAATCCCACTACCCGCGCCTTCCTGAACTCTCTGAGAGCCAAAAAACGATTCTGTCGTACCTTGCGTGATAATCGAAACCACACTAGGTCCAACCTTCGTAGCGACTGCAGATATGTTCCTCTCCTCTGTACTAACAACCGCATTTCCGTCCGGAGTACTGTATCTATCTATCACTATGCCGGTATTATTAATCTGATAGCCCATATAGCCTCCGCCAAGACCTGCCGTAAAACATGCGGCCAGCAAAATCAACACGGCGCCAAGATGCCTGCCGCCACCGATATGCTTCTTACGGCTCACAGCCTTATAGCTAGCACCTGGCTGCTCTGGTAATTCCTGTTTTTGCTCGCTATCCATATCCCCACTCTACCCTAGATTTCTTATATTTTTCTTAGACTGCGCCACCACTTGGAACTGCATTCAACCCAGTAAACAACAATGCAATCAATAGAACAATCGTAAATATAAGAGGAAGCATAATATCATTTCGCTTAATTGTCTTGTGTCTAACGTACAACTGGTACGATCGCTCAAGCAAGAAGCTAAGCGCCGCCAACAAGATTGTCACCTGAGGTACCTTTAATTGAGGCGCAAAGAATAGTGGGTACGCAATCGTCCAATGGTACGTCAACCAGCCTATTTCAGCAAAGATAAATCCACCAAGAAGACTCAGTAACCTCACGTCACTTTCTGTGTGTGATACAAGCACATGACGAGCACACGAATAGCCCATCAACCACATCATCACCACAACAACCGATGATGGCCACTCATACGAGACACTCATCAACGCCATAGTACCCACAACAACAGCAACACCCGCTTGAGACGCAACTGCAGCAACTCTTGTTCTCGGCTTCAAAAACAGCAACCACAACACATACAATACGGTCAAACCTACCTGTACAGTGAGCATATTGCTATCGGCAGTTTGCCCTGCAATATATATAAGAACGGCTATTCCGAAGCTGACAATCATATCAACCATATTCGCCTCAACATGAGCAAACCAATAGCGAGGACGAACCGCCAATACACGCCACTTACTCAATAGCACTAGTACAATCGCAAGCCACGGCGTACCCGTAGCAAGCGTCGAAATAAGTACAGTAAGCGCAAGTGCTATATTCAAAAATATATAGACTCCCTCACTTACAAACGTCCGTCGTCTGACTATTCGCAGAAATTCCATAAGATACCTATATTATAGCACGTCATTGAGACGAAACTGGCTGCTTGCCCAGAATAAGAACGAATCTTGTCTCAGAATCAACAACCAATGGCGGCGCACCTTTTGTGATCTTCACACCATACAATTTTTGTAGTTTTTGAGCAGTTGCAGCATTACCAGAACCAATCTTATAGAGAGTATACCTCGCATACTCGCCAGCAGGTGCGTTTCCAATAACCCCTATAGTAAACTTGCCTGCCTCCAGCTTGTCTGCCTCACTCCGAGCCGCACCCTCTATGCCAGACGCATTATAGACAGAAACCGCTGCAGCCTCCTGCGAAACAGGATCGGATGACAATTTTTGTCGTACGGTTACGCGCAATTGTGAGTAATCGTATGTTCCGGCTGCCGGTACAACAACGCTTTGTCCGTTAACATTTCCTGTTGTCATGATCGGGATATCACCATCAATAAGACTAATCGAACGTATATCTTCGCTTTTTATATCCTGAGCCAATGATACGAGCGTCCTAAATTCCTTTGTCTGGAACGTTGTACGAAGGTTATTCCCCAAGGCATCGATAATTGCAGACACTTTACTAAAATCAGCAAGCACTCCAGCGCTCGATGCTTTATCCTTTAGCGCTTTAATTATCTTTTGCTGATTTTTCTCACGATCAAAGTTAGATTGCGCCAGCCCCCATGTAGGCGCCGAATCACCTCGAGCCTGCGCTAGATACAAAGCGTGTTCGGCATCAAGCACGGCCGGACCCGGCGGATAATCAATAAAGTGGCCCCGCGGAGGACACCGTCGCAATCGCTCGGCGTAACTCACCTTCCAGTCACCCGCACCACACTTCCAGTCAAAATTGCTATCCATCACACTGCCAGGCTTCACGCCGTATGGCACAGGGCCGTTGCCCTCAATAACAACTGTAATTTTGCCACCTACAGCCTTAATGAGTTGCCTCATAACAGTGTAGTTCACATTAACACCATACTGTACACTGAGTCCAAATATACCACCTACAAAGTTACCCGCCTTTACTAGAGCTTTTCTGTCAGGACCAACACCCGTGCCGTCATGCACGCAACCATAATACTCATTTATCTTTCCGCTATAACCCGAATTACAGCCTATACCGTATTGAACATACAGATCACGAGGAATGCTAATCATATACGCATTTTTTTTGTTCTGATCGATACTAAGTATCATCATTGAATCCGTCAATGTGCCACCTTGATGGCCTGGGTCATCCTCAGACGTACCAAGTATTAATATATTACTTCGACCATTTGCGTCTTGTTTCAACGGTACATTTTGAAAAATATCTAAAATACTTCCCTGAAATACATTCGTACTCGCAATAATCGTCTTTATGCCTACATATGCACCAATACCGATGAGAATGACAATTATCGCAATAACTGCTCTCTTAATCCATTCCCGTCTCGCTAATATATGCGCTGGTGTTACAGGACGACGCCTCTTCCTTGGCGGCTGCCGCTGCTCTTCTTCATCAAGACCACGAAGCGATGCATCTATCTCGGCACGAGTAATCGTACTCCTCGTAGGCTGTGGTCGTGAAGACTTTTCAGGTTCCTGCTGCTTTTCAATACTCTTAAAATTCGCCTCGCCACTAATAACACCCCCCAGCCTTCTCTCTGGTCGACGCGGTATAAATCCATCCATCGGAGCATTCTTTTTTGCCATAAATACTCAATCTATCATACAAAATTTTTGCTCGTATGAATATAGTTATCCTTACTGGAGTATTACTCGAAATTCATATATAGTATATAGAAATGGAACAAAAAGTCTCTAAACGCGCCCCTTGGCTAAAAGATTTCACGAGTCTTCTGTTTTTTGTAGTAGCGGTCATTATCGGAACAGTCCTCATAAATACTTTTATATTCCGAAGCTTCAACGTCGAGGGCCCAAGCATGGAGACAACGCTCTATACCGGTGATCGTCTCATAGTAAATCGTATGCCAGTCACCCTAGCACAGCTACAAAATAAACAGTACGTGCCAGACAGGGGTCAAATTATCGTTTTCAAAAATCCACAATATACTGCTGGCAGTCCAGATGAATACATCGTGAAGCGTGTCATCGGCTTCGCAGGTGAACACGTTGTCTTAAAAGACGGCAAATATACTGTTTATAATTCAGAGCACCCAGAGGGATTTAATCCTGATGACGCCAACCACGGCGAACCAGGCAGCCCGACATCTGGAAGCGCCGATGTTGTGGTTCCAGACGGCACATTATTCGTTAGTGGTGACCATCGTCAAGGAAACTATTCCTTTGACTCTCGTAACGGATTAGGATACGTCCCTCTATACGACGTCGTTGGGCCAGTGAGCTTACGCATTATACCAATTACCGGTATTCGAGCATTTTAAGCCACTTATTCGCTCAGTAGTTTTGTAATTCTATCGAATTCTGTATCATTCTTAAACGGAATAACAATCTTGCCCGCACCACGTGTATTCGTTCGTATTTGAACCGGTGATGAGAAGCGCATAGACAATCTTTCGAGAGTCTCATGATGATCTGGCCCCGCCACATCATCACCGGGAGAATCTACTTTTTTTGCCTTTTTTAAATCAACAACATATTGTTCAATCTTTCGCGCGCTCCACTCCTCTTGCAGTATCCGTGGCAAAACAGATGCAATATCCTCAGGATCTGCATTTATTAGTGGCCTTGCCTGTCCTTCAGTCAATTGACCATCTTGAATGGCCTTTTTGACAATTTCTGGCAATCTCAAAAGTCGCAGTGTATTACTGACTGCACTCACTGACTTACCGCCAACTCGTTGGCCAATCTCTTCCAGCGACAAATTAAACTGATCGCGCAATTTCAAATAAGCCGTTGCCGTCTCGAGAACATTCAAATCTCTACGTTGCAAGTTTTCGATCAATGATATCTCTAATTTATGCTGGTCATCCAATGTTCGTACAAGTGCAGGAACCCTATCAAGCCCTGCTCTGCTCGCACCACGAAATCGTCGTTCACCAGCAACAATCTCATACTTGCCATCACCCACAGGCGTTAATACAATCGGCTGAATAACGCCGTGATCACGAATGGACTGCGCTAACTCTTCCAATGCTTGCTCGTCAAATGTTTGACGGGGCTGCTTGGGATTTACCTTGATATCCTCTAGTAATATCTCACGAAAATCACTCAATTGCTCGTCCTGAGACGCAGTCGGATCAAGTGACTCATCAATCAAATCCGTAGGAATTAATGATTCAAATCCCCTACCAAGACCTTTTTTCATAGTCATCTTCTTGCCTCCACGCGCTCATTTAACTCTTTAGCTACAGCCTTATACGCTCGCGCGCCCTTACTCCACTTATCATATGCACCGACAGGCACGCCATGACTTGGCGCCTCGGCAAGTCGGATGTTACGCGGAATAGAAGTAGTGAAAACTTTATCAGAAAAATGCTTCTTAATCTCGGCATGGACTTGATTACTTAATGTTGTGCGCGTATCCATCATCGTCAGTAATACACCCAGCAACTCCAATCCGGTGTTCATACCTTTTCGAACCAGCTTCATTGTTTCAAGTAATTGCCCAAGTCCCTCAAGCGCATAAAACTCCGCCTGCACCGGCAGTACGACATATTTTGCCGCGATAAGACCATTGACCGTAAGCAAGCTGAGACTTGGAGGATTATCAATAATTATATAGTCGTACTGCCCAGAGACCGTCGCCAATGCATTCTTTAAGCGAGTAAATTTCTGCGTCAATCCAGCCAATTCAACTTCAACATTTGCCAAATGAGCAGTTGTAGGCGCAAGGGATAGATTCTTATGCTCAGTATTGATAACCACTTCTTCCATTGATGCCGTTTGTAGTAATACTTCACCCATTGTTACTCGCAAATTGATTTTATCTATTCCCAAACCGCTTGTTGCATTACCTTGGGGATCCAAGTCAACCAACAGTACGCGTTTACCAGATTTCGCCAAATAGTACGCAAGATTAACAGAACTAGTCGTCTTTCCGACACCACCTTTTT
>JAGQNH010000079.1 GCA_020428185.1 Candidatus Saccharimonadota bacterium
AGTATTGCTGAGTGAAACATGCTAGAAAACCACCTTATTATTCATCGATTTTATACCCAAATCCGCGCACGGTTTTGATTAACTGTTTTTCAAATGGTTCATCGACTTTTGCACGTAGGTATTTGATGTATACTTCGACGGTATTCAAGAGAATGTCGGCATCATAGTCCCATACGTGTGCAACGATATTTTCTTTACTCGATGGACGACCCTTGTTTCGTAGTAGGTATTCAAGTAGTGCGAATTCCTTGCTTGTCAGGTGGATTTCTTTTCCTGCACGAGTCACTCGAAATGTTGTCGTGTCTAGCTCTAGGTCTTCGGCGGTTAGGATTGTTCCTTTTTGTTCGACGGGACGGCGCAGAAGCGCTCGAACGCGGGCAAGTAGTTCGGCGAGTGCAAATGGCTTCACGAGATAATCATCGGCGCCGCTATCAAGTCCGGTTGTTTTGTCGGTAGTAGTGCCAAGTGCCGTGAGAAGTAGTACGGGTGTCTGGATTTTTTCTTCGCGCATTGCCTTGACGATATCTATTCCGTTGTAATCGCCAGGAAGCATGCGATCGATAATCGCAAGGTCGTATGGTTCTGTGGTCGCCATAGCGTAGCCTTCGTCACCATCGAATGCGATGTCGACGGCATAGCTTTCTTGCTCGAGCGCGCGTGCGACAGCTCGTGCAATTTTGTGCTCGTCGTCAATAACCAATATTCTCATATGTATAGCCTATATAGTGTTGCTGAAAAGTAGCTTAACGTTTGGCATGTGAAAGTGTTGGATATTTTGTACTCCACGCTTGCATAGAGCGAAGGATTGGCATAATTTCTTTGCCTTTTTCGGTCAGCCTATATACGCACCGGCTGCCTTCGCCTGTCGATTCTTTCGATATAATACCTTCGCGTTCGAGTTCTTCGAGCCGTGAGCATAGTGTACGTGGATTAATGCCACCTACTAATTCTTGTATTTGGCAGAACCGTACTGTCTCCTCGTTGAGGAAAAAACGAAGTAGTTTTGGCGTCCACTTGTTGCCGAGTATATCGGTCGCACTGTCAATACATCCGATTTTTTTGCTTGTCGCAGTCATAAACTTACTATACATTAAATAGCGATTTTTAACAACATCGACAGAGTGGTGACAGTCCCCCTTATATACTCAAAACCTTCCTGGTATTGTGCTAGTGCACATTGCAGGAAGGTTTCGATGTCTATCTAGTTAATACCGACCAGTGTCCAGCTGCCGCCTCGATTGTCGCTTCGCAGGTGGAAGATCTGTGAACCGTCGCTCAAAGCGAGGATTTGCCTGATTTTTCCGCCGCTACGGATAGTCGTGCAGACACCGCTATCGATAAAATCGATTGCCTTGCCCTGAAACTCCATGCGGCGTGGAATTGCTCGCATATTGCGCCCAAAACCCATGCTCAGGATTGTCACTGGTGTGTTAAATAGTTTAGTCATTTCCTTATTCCCCCTTCGGATAATTTTGTGAACGTGCGGATTTGATTGGGGAACTATATTGGCTGACAGATCTACCGCATGATCTACATAATCGCCTCTATAGCGTTACAACATCAACAGGGACGCTTGGTTATTCTCGCAAAACCAGTGTGTATGTCGATGTAATTGTTCATCTACGTCTGCGGGTAGAAAGACGGGTACGCCCACCAGTACTCGCATGATTGAAGATTATTATGGTCTGACGAAACTACCTAGTCAATAGCGCTTGTGCTTTTTACAATACAATTTATTACCTCTGTTGTATGTGGTAGAATAAGGCAAATGGTACGAGCACTCGAATTTGAGATTCATCATCGACTTGATGGCGCACTTGCGCGCACGGGGACGATTACGACACCACATGGCGTGATCGAGACTCCTGCGTTTATTCCTGTTGCGACGCGAGCTGCGATGCGCGGAATAACTGTCGAGCAGCTTGACGACGTCGGCGCTCAGGCGACATTAGTCAATGCCTATCACCTGTATTTGCGACCTGGTCATGACATTGTCGATGAGGCTGGCGGCGTGCAGCAGTTCATGAATTGGCATAAGCCAACATTTAGCGATAGTGGTGGTTTCCAAGTTATGAGCCTTGGTGTCGGATTCAAGAAAGTGATTGATATGTCTGGCGAGACAGTCGATGAGCCTGTGTCAAAAAAAGAAAAGCTAGCTTGGGTTGACGATGACGGAGTCCGGTTTAAGTCGCATCTAGACGGCACTATTCATAAGTTTACTCCCGAACTTTCTATGCAGATTCAGCATGGTATTGGTGCTGATATTACGTTTGCGTTTGATGAACTGACGACGCTTCACCATGACTATTACTATCAAATAGAATCACTCGACAAGCGCACTCACCCGTGGGCTGTACGAAGTTTGGCTGAGCATCAGCGATTGAATGCGGAACGAACTCATCGTCCGCCGCAAGCTTTGTTTGCAGTGATACAAGGCGCTGATCATGAAGATTTGCGTCGTCGAAGCGCGAAGTATCTTGGAGCTATGGAGTTTGATGGTTTTGGTCTTGGTGGAGCTCTGCGAAAAGAAACGATCGGTGAAATAGTGCGATGGATGAATGAGGAGCTGCCGGAGAATAAACCACGACACATGCTTGGCATTAGTGAGCCTGATGATATATTTGCATGCATCGAAAATGGCGCCGATACATTCGATTGCGTCTCCCCTGCCCGTGTCGCGCGCAACGGTGCGTTCTATACGCGCAATGGACGTATCAATATCACGCGTGCGCAGTTCAAGCGTGACTTTACGGCGTTTGATTCTGAGTGTGATTGTTATAGCTGTCAAAATTACACATCGGCATATATACATCACTTATTTAAAGTAGACGAATTGCTTGGCAAGACGCTTGCAACAATACATAACGAACGATTTATCGTACGTCTCGTCGATGCGATTCGTGCAAGCATCGCAGACGGTACGTTTTATGATTTCAAAAAACAATTCCTATCTGACTACTACGCCGGCAAATCATCGAAGTAATTTTCACTAGTCAAAATGCTTGTACTCAGCTATACTAAAAACCAATGAAAGTACGCGTTGAAATTGATACAAAGACGTTCATTCGTTTTTGGTTGGTCATTGCAGTTCTACTGCTTGCCGCAAAGGCAATTGAAGTCGCGATGCCAGCATTGCTAGTCTTGGGAGTTGCATTCTTTCTGGCCATGGCCCTCAATCGCCCTGTTACGGCACTTGCGAATATCTTGCCGGGCAAAAGTCGTATCGGTGGCACCGCCATCGCTTTTATCCTTGTCGTTGGCTTTGTTGGTACGTTTTTGTCGTTTGTCGTACCGCCAATTATTGAACAAACTATCCATGTGGTTGAATCGTTACCAAGCTTTGTCGACAAAGTGCAGACGCAATGGTCTGGTCTCAATAAGCTAGTAGAGCATTACGGATTGCAATCACAGGTCAATCAGGCGCTTGATACTGTTCGTAATAATGCTACCGATTGGGCTGCACATCTGGGTACAAATATTATTTCAAGCGTTGGGTCACTGTTTAGCTTTATGACAGCGATGTTCCTGATATTGGTGCTTTCGTTTCTTATGCTTGTTGAAGCACCTCGATGGCTATCATTACTGTGGAGTGTGTATAACGATCAAGATAAGATGAAAGCTCATAAAAAGCTCGTTGGTCGTATGTACAATGTCGTTACGGGATATGTTACAGGACAATTGGCCGTATCGGGAATAGATGCATTTTTCGCTGGAGTGACTGTGTATATATTGAGTTTCATATTTAATTTCCCAGCGAATCTAGCTTTGCCGACTGCGGCAATTGCATTTGTACTTTCGCTTATTCCGATGTTTGGTGCGACGATCGGTGGCATACTCATTTGTCTATTGCTCGCATTTAGTAGTATTACCGCATCGTTAATTTTTGCAGTGTACTTTGTTATTTATCAACAAATTGAGAATAATTTTATTGCACCAACTGTACAGTCGAAAACAGTCGAACTCTCTGCCCTTGCTGTACTGGGATCGGTGACTGTCGGTTTGTATTTGTTTGGTGTAGCTGGAGGTATTATCTCTATCCCAGTCGCAGGTTGTATCAAGGTGTTGCTTGAGGAATATTTCGACCGTTCAAACAAGAAGTCAAAAAAGGAATCAGATGGTCCTCTTCATAAATTAGTGAAAAAAGTGCAAGAAACCACCTAGTAATGAAATAACCCCGGCAATGCCGGGGTTATCCGTTACGAAAACTTACTTTTCCATGTATCGCATACTGCTTTGTACAGTTTGCGACTGTAGTAGGAGCCTTGCGTCTGACTCTCCCACCAAATGGCAGGATTCTCTCCGCGTCGCCGGATTTCTCCGCAGATGCGGAACGCGAACTGGAGGTATTCAAGCTCCTCCATGATTTCTTCGGACTCAACTGTGAGTTGCGCGTTGACGCCGTGCCACGATGATTCAGCAATGCTTTCTTCGTCGTGTTCCTTCAGATTTGCTGCAATTGCCGCCAGTCTGCGTGGATCATTGTGACCCATTGACTTCCTTCACTCTCGTAAGTTAATGTACGAACCATTGTATTATAACATAAACACTATATAAACGCAAGTATCTAAACAAGAAGAGTCCCGGTCGTGATGGCCGGGACTAGTTGATGTGACGTCGCTTTATCTTCTGGTGACGCCGATCCAGACGCCTGACCTTTCGAGAGCATCGAAATACTCTTCCCTCTGCTTCCGCTTCTGTTCTTCGGTCAGCCGGGGGTGGAGGTGCAGGAATTTGCTAATGTCCTTTATAGACATAATTATTCGCATTCGTTGGATAGTAGTTGGATGGAGCGCCGTAGCTTCCCATTGAGGTTACGGTAACATATATATTATCACAAAATTGTAGGATAGTCAATTTACGCGTATTCCCATACGCTACCATCGGGAGTGTCTCTGACGACGATACCCTGGCTGTCTAGTGTTGCTCGTAGTTCGTCTGAGCGAGACCAATCCTTGGATTGCCTTGCATGTTCTCGTTCTTTGATGAGGCTCTTTTGCTCATCTGATATATCGGGAGTTGTTTGTAGCAATTGAAGACCAAGCATTTTGTCTATGGCCGAAAGTAGATCGACGAGTGCCTGTTGATCGATTGTGGCAACGCTATGTGCTTCTAGATTCGAGAATGTTTCATCGATTATTCGAAGCGCTTCGGGTGTATTCAGGTCGTCGCTGATTGCATCACGGATTGTGTCAATCGACTGAAGAGATGACAGCTCTCCATTGTGCGAGTATGTCGTTTGGTGGCGCAGTGCAGCAATAGCACGCCAGTGCTGTAAGCGATTGTGCGCGGCCTGGGCGTTGTCGATGCTAAAATTGGTTGGCTTGCGATAGTGAGATTGCAATACGAGTAGTCGAAATGCTAGTGGATCGATAGTGTTGGCAAGCAGATCTGCAAGTGTGAAGAAGTTTTGCTCGCTTTTTGACATTTTTTTGCCATCGACGAGTATGTGTTCGTTGTGGACAAAGGTTGTCGCATAGGTCGGATCGTCATGACCCGCTGTGCTTTGGGCAATTTCATTTTCGTGATGAGGAAATGCAAGATCAATACCGCCAGTGTGTATATCAAATGGTTGACCAAGCTCGAGACGACTCATGACCGAACATTCAATATGCCAGCCTGGCCTGCCATGAAGATCGTGGCCGTCGAGCGCGAAATCCCATGATGGCTCGTCGTCCTTTCGTTTCTTCCATAGTGCAAAATCATGTGCAGATTCTTTGTCGTATTCATCGTTGTGAATTCGCTCACTACTCGTGTTGTCTTCTGTGATTTCAACAAGTTGCCCGTATTTTTTGCCTGATTTTTTGTAGGCATCGATATTGAAGTACACACCGTCATCCGAGATGTATGCAAAGCCCTTTTCGTGGAGTTCGGTAATTAGTTGGCGCATGCCTTCGATAGTCGAATCATCCGCCGCTTTGATAAATGTGAGCGCATCGATATCATTGCCAATTGCGCGCATGTCACTAAGAAATTGATCGCCATATTTGCTTGTAAGATTTTTGAGTGCATCGGCTGGTCTATCATCGGGAAACTCTTCTCGACTGCGACGAATTGTTTTGTCGTCGATGTCCGTGAAGTTCATGACATGCTTGACACTAGGGTAATTTTCGGCCAGAGCTCGCCGTAAGACATCGGCGACGATGAACGCACTGAGATTGCCGATATGCACGTGGTCGTAGACGGTCGGCCCGCAGCTATATATAGTCACTTGCTCAGGATTAAGTGGGCTAACTTCATCGATGTTTTTTGTGAGTGTGTTATGTAGTGTGACTGTCATGTTCTTTGAGCGCCTTGTCTGTTGCTTCTATTAGTTCTTTTACTACCGTGTCGTATGTATCGTATACGCGAAATCCTGCTGCGTATTGATGACCGCCACCACCAAAATATCCTGCAATTGTTTCGCTGATTGGTATATTGCTTCGTAATTTCCCGGTGAGTTTACCATCTGGGTACGTTTTGATTGCGACACCAACTTCGACGCCTTCTACGAGGCGCATTTCGTCGAGTACAAGCATGCTTGGATTGTATTGATCGCTGTATTTTTGTATATCGCCCCATGGAACATGGACGAGTGCTAATTTGCCATCAAGAAAATATTCAATTCTACCGATAAGCTCACCTTTGTATTCGAGAACTTCAGGTGATTTTTTCATGAATTCGCGTCGGCGTTCTTCGATGGCTGAATTTTGGGCGCCAAGTGCAACGAGTTTGCCGCACACTTCGAATGTATGTGCGGTGACATTTTGAGTGGTAAGGCCAAGGCTGTCACTCATTATCGCAATGAGCATATCCTCTGCCGCTTGTGCAGATATTTGCCAATTGTTGGCGCTTGCAAGTCCATAGATAACTTCTCCGGTCGCCACTGCCTCTGCTGAGAGAAGTGTGTGTTCAAACGACAGGTCTGATTCAGTCGTGTGATGATCGATGACGAGTACTGGATGTGTTTCGAGAAAGTGGCGTACGCCTGGTGTGTCGAGTACTTTGCTGATAAGTACGTCTGCAGCCGTATCGACAATGATAGCGAGATCGGTTTTTGTGTCAAAATGACTAACCACCCTATCCCAGCCTTTGATGTAGCGCAAATATTTCGGGATGTCTACTGGGCAATACAGGGATACGTTTTTGCCTGCGTCACTCAGTATTTCTTCGAGTGCAATGCTACTACCCAGACTGTCTCCGTCGGGGTTTTCTGCTTGAATGACTACAATTTTTTGGGCGTCATTAATTAATTTCGTTGCTTGGTCGTACATTGTCCCTATTATAACAGAGGTATCGGTATATCATAAGTAATTGACAAATAAGCTATTAGATACTATAGTTATATATGATTATCCTCATGGATAATTTGTACTGACAATCATCTACTCACTATATGGGGAGTCATGGTCACGAAGCTCTTTAGGACGCTAGCAGCGATTTGCGGTCTGATGCTTTTGTTTGCGGCATTACCGGTCTTAACCCTCGGCAAGTCGATTGGCTGGTCCGATGTATTTTGGTACTTTGTGATTGCGACGGGTGTCGTACTCATCTATGAGTTGTATGTCTATCTTCGGTACCGAGGATAAAATATACGCGACATGCACGAGAGTTGATTTGTCGCAAAGAAACGACATTGCGTCGTATATAGGTGCGGGAGTGTGTCATGAGACACCCCCGTCCCTTTTTAATATACGATGTCCTGCTTACAGTATTCGGCGACCTTCAAGAGCGTGGCCGAGAGTTATTTGGTCGGCATATTCTAGGTCGACGCCGACTGGGATGCCGCGTGCCAGGCGCGACATTTTGATCTCTATATTTTCGTCGCGAATGTATTTTTGTAGAAATAGTGCGGTCGATTCGCCCTCGACGCTCGCATTGGTGGCAATGATGAGTTCCTGGACGTTGTCGTTTTTGATTCGTTCGATGAGTTCAGGAATATGTAGTTGCTCGGGCCCGACGCCGTCAATTGGACTAAGCGCGCCGCCGAGTACATGATATGTACCGTGGTATTGGCCAGTTCGCTCAAGTGCAACTATATCAAGAGGCTCTTCGACAACAGCAATGAGTGTCTTGTCGCGGCCTGGATTACTATAGAGCGGTGAAACTTCTTGCGATGCGTCAATCAGAGCGAAGGTCACGGGACATGACTTCACGTCGGTATGGAGCTTCTCGAGACTCGAGGCTAGTTTGTTGGCGATTGTCGGTCTTGCTCGCAAAAGGTAATAAGCATAGCGTTCGGCGGTACGTGCACCAACACCCGGTAAATGTCCGAGTTCATCAATAACTTCTGTCAGTGCTTTTGGTAGTAAGCCGCTCATTGTAGTTAGTAGTTGGTAGATTGTAATTAGTTGTAGTTACTATCTATTAGTTACTAACTCCGTCTACCAAAACCTGCGTCTAAAGACCGAGGTTACCTAGTCCTCCCATAAGAGGTTGCATTTTGGCTGCTGCAATTTCTTGAGCTTTTTGCATGCCATCGCGGATTGCGATCTCGACGTTATTTTCAAGGTCCTCGATGTCGTCAAGGTCAACATAGTCTGGGTTGATTTTTACTTTTTCTACTTTGAGTTCGCCGTTGATTGTAATCTCAACTGCTGGATCATCTTCTTCGCCACCTGCAACTACTACAACCTTTTGCTTTTTGAGTTCTTTTTGCGCTTTGCGTAGTTCGTTTAACATCTTCATTTGGTCGAAAGCCATTAGTTAGTCCTCCTCGGTTTCATTAGAATAGATATATTATAGCAGACCTGGGTATTTTTCAGGATTAACCTGCTATTTTTTAGTAATACAGTTTAGTTTTTATAAATATAAAATCTGTCACTATCATTGCTATTGTCTGTAGTGACGATATGCGTTGGAGTGGATTTGATTTTTGTGTGAGCGTCTTTTGTTGCAGCGTATTCGCCAGCTGAGCTTGGCGCAAAAACCTGAACAGTAATATGTGCTTTAGGATTGTAGCGAGCTACTGCATTATAGAATGGTACTTGAGAGGGTGTGACCACTATCGTCTTGATACCTCTATCGAGCACCCTCGTGTTGTATAGCGATAAATCGTGGCTAAATGTACTCGCTGTTTCTGGATCATAACGGTATCCGTCGAAGTAACGATATAATCCAGATGTGACTAGGCCGCCGACGAGAATTGTTAGTGGTATCACTCCCACGAACCTGGCATATGGATTGAGCGGGAATATTTCATACCATGACCGCAAGAGATAGCTGAGACCGTTTGCGAGTAGCAAAAGTAGCGGAACAAATAGGACGGTTGTGTATTGTGGGTTGAGGATAAGGATTGGTATAAGAACGATAATCCATGCTGTCAGCGTATAACTTCGTGCCGTATATCGAATTTTGAATAATTGCCATGCTCCAAGTATGATGAGGGCCATTGAGCCAAGGTCAAGAACTGGTGTCATAAGGTTGCCGCTACTTGGGTGCATAAAGTTGAAGTACTGTTGGAAAATAATCTTGAGATTCTCGTATATATTTGGTGGCCATGATGCAGGCGCTCCAGATAATTGTATGATTAAACTAGGATGAGTGATGACTAGGTATCCTAGTGGCAGTAAGGTTACAGTTGTGACCGAGAGAAAAACGAAAAGTTGCTGCCACGACATTTTTTTGACTACGTAACGCACGTGTGGATGCAATAAGCCTGCACTGACGATTGCAAGCACGAGGTATATGCTCATCGGAGTATAGAGGCTGAGTGGCATAGCGACAAAGAAAGCGAGCTTCCAGAACATCCGGTGTCGCTCAGAAGTCGTGATCATTGTAGCTATTAGTAGTAGCCAGACAGACCACATGATAAACGTAATATTCGCAGCTCCTGATTGGGCGACGTATAGGAATTGTCCGGTTGTTATCATGATGACAGTCGACAAGACGGCGATATTTGGTCGGAACCATCGACGCAAAAGCAGGACCGCGCCGACACCCGTGAAGAATGCGCATAGTAATGCAGGTAGCTTAAAGGCAAATGTGTTGGACCCGAATATATCGATACTAATACGTTGTGCTGCGAAGAAAGGCATATTTGGAATAGCCAACGTCTCGTTGTTTTGTAAATCCATCGCCGCTGTTTGGATAAATGATTCTGTCTCGTTTTCGCTGAGGCCACCCGGGACGTAGAGTCCAGCAACGGCGAGTAGCGAAACGAATACAAGGATAATCAATGAATAGCCGATTTGATATCGAAAGCGGTAGGTGTAAAAATCGGTAAGCTTTAGGCGTGCCATGTTGAATTAATTATAACAGACACAGCGCAGAACAGGCATAAGCATTGCTTTATTTTGAGAAACTAGAAATCTTTTCCTAGACTACCGGTGCGATCAATACTATATGCAGCGTCTTGTCCGAGTTTGAGGACCATTTTTTGGAGTGCGCTTTTTGGAAAACGTGAATCCAGGTATGGCGTATGTTTGCCAATATCAAATCCTTTGTCATCGCGAAAGCCGTGCTCTGTGCGGAGTTGTTTGTCGCTGAATGGACCATCGGGGATCTTGTAATTATTGATTGCCTCTTCGCTAATAATCTCGATGCGAGGGGGCTGTCCAGGTGCGAGATGTAGTGCGACAATCGAGCTTGCAGAGCGAAGCCCTCTTTCGTATTCAAAGCCAGTGAT
Organism: Candidatus Saccharimonadota bacterium; assembly: GCA_020428185.1. Lineage (GTDB taxonomy): Bacteria > Patescibacteriota > Saccharimonadia > Saccharimonadales > Saccharimonadaceae > UBA2112. Next base: position 10,604 of record JAGQNH010000079.1, read on the forward strand.
ACCATTGAGCGATCCGGCACCGACGTATAGTTTGTTACCGCCAAGGACATAGGACGCATGATGGTAGTGGCCGAAGATGCCGACATCAATATCTTTGCGAACTTCACCTAGCCCATTTGTTTGATTGAGTCCAGTGAATGCAGGTGGTTGGCCGCCCGTGCCGCGTCCTGCGCCGAAGAAATGACTAAGGCTGACGCCAAGTTCGCCGATACGAAATACAGTCTCATATGTCTTGAATGGTTCGCCTCGCGATGTGACGAGTGTATCCTGGATTTGTACACGATTTCGTATTTCGTTCGGAGTAAACCCTCGGGATGCATACGCTTGTTTGTATGGGCCAATAATTGGCTCGAAAAATGAGTAGCCATTCCACTTTAGTGTGCCGCTATTGTATTCGTGATTTCCGATAGTCGCCTTGATGACAAGATTTTTTATCTGTTCTTTGGAAAGTTGGTCAAGTGATTGTTCGACCATGAGTCGTACGAATTCAAATTGCTGATCCATCGCACCTAGGCCAGTTCGGCCGCTTTCGCGGTTGAAGTCAGAGTAATTTCGTCCTTCTACAGTGTCGCCTCCGAGTGCTACGTAGACAACGCCGCGCCCAAGTCGACGATTGATCATGTCGAGTTGCTTGAGCTGCAAGTCTGGTCGAGATGCAATATTGCCCGCCTGCCAGTCACACTGCAGCATGACAGTGACAGGCTGATCGAGACTTTCACATACTTCCATAAGGTGCTTGTTGTAGATTGATACGAATTGCGTGCCGTCGTCTAATCGTTCGATAGATGTTGCGCTGGCGGGATGGAAGCGTCGCCGGCCGAGAATTTCTCGTCCTGCTTGGTTGGCTGGTGATGTCAGTACATAGCCTTTTGACCTCGCGGCCTTGCGTGTATCTTGGAAGCTACCGATTGAGTGAATTGCTTCATTATTGATGCCGAATACGCCAGCGGCTTCTCGTTGGCCGGTCATGATGATGTTGTCATATGAGTCTTGTCCGTCGGCGGCAAGCTGTTTGCGTATTTTGGTGGGTGCGCTGAAATAATTTGATACTGGTAATTTTGTTGTCTGGAAACGGTGTCTGATGAGATCGGTATATTGGCGTCCGCGTGTTCGTGTGCGTAGCTCGAAATCTTCAACAATCTGCAATGAATCGCTATCTTTGAGTGCGTGCATATCGAGAATCATGCGATGTTTTGCGGATAATCGTTTACCCTGTGCTTGCAGCTTGTACGCATCATAGAGAATTTCGCGTTCGGGAAGTTCGAAGTCTCCTCGTGCGATATTGTGACGTAAACGTGTCAGTTGATCTGTAATTTGTGTGCGATCACTATCTTGTAGGGACTCGTCGTGCAACGATTGTTCGAGTGACGATGCAAGGTTGTTTGCGATGGCAGTGACTTGGTCTGCTGTTCGTAGCGCCCTGCCACTTCGAATACAATATGGAAACGCAACTTCTTGTGTGAAACGATAATATTCGGGCCAGTTTGGATTTGCTTTTGCTTTTTCTAGTCGCGAAACTTGACGTCGTACGTCATCGCTTTCTTGATTCTCGCGAGCATGTTTTTTGGCGAGCTGGTGCATTTGTTCGAATGCCTCGAAGGTCATCTCTTCGACGATATCAGTATCGTTATCGCTCATACTGTAGACAATCGGTACGCCAATAGACTCTTTGAGCTGGTCTAGTTTTGCCTTGCCATGATAGAACTGTTCGTCGAGAGTTCGAAGGCCGTTTTTGAGCATCCAGCGTGAATTTTTTTTGCGACCACCAAAATCACCCATGTAGAGACCGGTCACAATGATTTGATCGGGCTTTTGTTCTTTTGGTAGTGAGCTAACCTTTTCGACTACTTCATTGAAAAAATGATTGTCGCTGAAACGACTACCGACGAGAAGGTCCGCGAGAAAGAGTGTGTGCTCGGACTTTTGGCGACCACGACGGCGTTCGATAGCCTGAATGTCGTCGACGGTGACATCTTTGTCCATGATGTCGTCGTATGACAAATTGCTAAAATCACCTTTGTTGGTCAAGTAGTCGAAGGCATTGAGGGCTTTGGGATCGAGAGTTGGCTCCTGTGTATTTTCGTCGTCATGTGATTCGGATGAATTCTCCGCACTTATAAACCTGCCGCCTTTGCCCCTCAACCGTTCCATATGACCCCCATATCTTCAGTTCAACGATACTCCACACATGCATCGGTGTTTGAATTATTTACGCACCTTTATTCTTCTTCTATACTACACTGCACATTACGCTAGCGCTAGCGTATCGCTTATGTAAAATAAACAATATTCCGCTATATGTAGCGTTTGGCAAATTAATATGTACCAGCTACTCATGATGCTTGTCGAGTGACATGAATCGTAGACGCTCCGGATGGAAGTAAAGCTCTACTCTGCCGGTCGGTCCGTTTCGATGCTTGGCGATGATAAGATCGGTTATATTTTGGCGGTCAGTGTCGGGGTTGTAGTACGCCTCACGATAGATAAACATGACGATATCGGCATCTTGCTCGATTGATCCAGATTCACGAAGGTCGGCTAACTGTGGAATTTGTGGATTGCGCGATTCTACCGTACGTGAGAGCTGGCTCAGTGCAATAACTGGTACGTTTAATTCACGTGCGAGCAATTTGAGACCACGGCTGATTTCGCTCACTTCTTGCACTCGATTGCCGTCTTTGCGTCCAGCGCCGGATGAAATGAGCTGTAAGTAGTCGATAACAATCAAGCCAAGGGGTTGTTGATGTGCCGCGCGTCGAGCCTTGGTGCGCATCTCGAGCACAGTGAGACCTGGTGTGTCGTCGATAAATATTGGTGCTTCGGCCATTTCTCCCGATGCCTCGCTGAGTTTTGCGAAATCTTCATCACTGAGATTGCCGGTTCGAATATTCCAGGAGTCGACACCTGAAACATCAGAAAGCATACGGTCGATCAACTGCTCTTTGCTCATCTCGAGGCTGAAGAAAAGAACGGCTTGCTTGTTGATTGTAGCGACATTGTATGCGAGATTTGTGACGAGAGTTGTTTTACCCATCGCTGGTCGCGCGGCAAGGATGATAAGGTCGCTACGCTGTAGGCCTGCGGTCATATTATCTAAGTCACGGTAGCCTGTTTTGACGCCACGGATTTGTCCTTTGTTTCGATGTAGCTCTTCGAGTCGATCAAAACTTTCTAGCAGGATTGTTTCGAGGCTAGTGAGGTCTTGTTTGAGATTTTGATCACTGACCGAAAATAGCTCTGCTTCGGCTTTTTCGAGAAGTTCCTGAACATTGAAATCTTCATCGTAGCCGAGCTCAGAGATGTCGCTACTTGCCTTGATGAGGCGTCGGCGCACTGCAGCTTGAGCTACCATCTCGGCGTACGTTGTGGCGTGCGCAGCTGTCGGTACGTAGTTTGTAAGTTCGGTGAGGTATGCGGAGCCGCCTACTTCTTCGAGTTTTTTCTTCTTTTTGAGCTCATCAGTGAGGGTCAGCAGGTCGACCGGCTTGTGGTGCTCGAACAAGCGTAACATTGCCTCAAATATAGATTCATGGCGCTTGTCGTAGAAATCTCTCGCATCGAGTATTTCAGTAACGTCAGCGAGTACTTCTTCGTCAATCAAGACTGCGCCAATAAGGCTCATCTCTGCATCGACATTTTGTGGCGGTATTTTTGGATCGATTGCTTTTTGTGCACTCATGCTTTGCTAGCCTCATCCTCAAGGGTTATTTCGTGTCCTCCTCCCATCATAGCAGCAACTTTTGCTAATTTTTCATCCGAAGGTGGTTTTGCGATTGGTAGAGTGTGAATCTCTGTGTTGGCATGGCCGCATGCCTCAAGCGATTCTTGTAGTTGCGTCAGGTACTTGGCTTGATCTAGCTTGGTTTTGTTGAATTTTCTGACAGCATATATCGTCAATATATTTCCATCGTATTCATAGTCACATTTACTGATGACGCTATGTAGGGCGAGGAATTTTTCTTTTGAGTATGATATGAGTTTTTCCCAATCGAACGGAACTGATGTTTGTGATCGACGTTTTGCGGCTGCTATTTGTTCCTCGATGTCATTATTGTGCTCTGGTTGTATTGCAGTCTTGGTTTCTGTATTTGCGACGGCTTGCTTTTTTGGAGTAGGCTTTTCGATAACAATAACAGGTGCCTCTATGACTGTTGGAGCAGATTTGGGTGGACGGGTGGCGACTGCGGGAGCCGATTTCGGCTTACATGCTCCGACAAGTGTGGTGAGAAGTTTGAGTTGTGGTTGAGGTGATGAGCTGACGGTGATTAATGCGTCTAGGAGATTGACAAAGTGCGGCTCACTGACGAGCGTATCTCGTAGTGATTTGATAAGTTGGTCAGTCAAGACGAGTGGCTGAACTCCCAGTTTTTCGAGTTCGTCTAGTTGTGACACGACTGCTGCGATGTCTCGATTGCGAACAGCGCCTAGTAGTTGCGATACAGTTTCTGGCGATGCTTGTCCAAGTGCCGACTGTACAAAATCAAGAGTAATGGGTTCGTCTGTGCTTGCAAAACTT
>JAGQNH010000080.1:0-1018 GCA_020428185.1 Candidatus Saccharimonadota bacterium
AGGTTGTCACAATTAGGAGGCTGTTATGTCTGGTGTTTCCGGCAGTGTTGTAGATACTAAGGCCGATGTTTTGCAAATCGCTGATTTCAATATATGTGTCGGTGACACGGTTAAGTTTACAACGTCGCACAATGGTCGCACAGATACGTATAGTATCGTCTTGGGTAGTGTTGAACATCGCAAGCTGTTCAAAGTTGTTGCTGGCGACAATCTGTATTACACCATTCTTCCTGCAGTGGAAGTATGGGGTAATACCACGAAGCTCGACTCGGTGGTCGGAGTCGTGTATCACGAAGACAGCAGTTCGTTAATTCTTGTGAATTACATGCAGCTGGATCAGGGTATTTGTCGTACCCAGGGTCAGCATAAGCTACACAAGGTTATTGACCTGGATGTTGCAAGCGAATAGATTTATTTCTATATGCGGATTTTGCTGAACACCTGGAGCGGTATATTCGCTCCAGGTGTTTGTACTCCTCTCGGTTCTTATATATTTTCTTATGACCAGCTATGCTGGCTATTAATTTGGCCAAAGCAACGCTTATGCTTGTAGCGGTTCGTTGTCGATGCGTTTATATGTTGTTCCGACGTCTTGCGTTATGTTTGGGAGCATGTGGTCGATGAGGTTTTTGCCTGCATCGGACAATATGCCATCGTGCGTAGGAAATGCTATATTTGGTTTTATTGCCTTGAGGAAGTCTATAGTCTCGCTAATTTTGAGCCATGGCGCCGCTACCGGTAGCGCAAGGATTTCAACTGGCTTTTCAGGTATCGTGAATGAGTCGCCGGGGTAATAGAGTCGGTTATTTATCATGACACCGAGGTTGGCAGGCGCTTGCCAGTCTGGGGATATGATAGCGTGTTCTCCGCCGAAGAATTCTAGTATAAAGCCGCCAACTTCGAATGTGTCACCGGCGTGTACGCTTTTTGTTGTGAATTCACCGAGCTGTGCCGTAATACTTGAGTGAGCGATAATTACTGCCTCAGGATTTTTGGTAATAATTTGCTGAAGTAACTC
>JAGQNH010000080.1:1078-7861 GCA_020428185.1 Candidatus Saccharimonadota bacterium
CTTGCAGATCTGTACTAAAAGCACCGGGATCAACAACGAGTGATGCGCTGTCTTGTTCTGCTACAAAACAAGCATGTCCAAACTTAGTTATTTTCATTTTTTCCCTCGATGAACCATTTTTTGTATGTGGAACGTGCTTTGGCTATCTTTGGCTCGATGACGATTGAGCAGTAGCCGTTGCCAGGATTGGTATTGAAATAGTTTTGGTGATATTCCTCGGCAGGGTAAAACATACCAAGCGGTGTAAGCTCTGTAACGATCGTCTTACTCCAATGTCTCTTTGCTCGTTCGATCGCATTTTCAAACACCTTTTTTTGATTATCATCCGTATAGAACAGTGCTGAGCGGTATTGCGTTCCGACGTCGTTGCCCTGACGATTGAGTGTTGTTGGGTCGTGAATGAGGAAAAAGAGATCGAGGATTACATCCTGAGGAACGACAGATTCATCAAATATTATTTCGACTGCCTCGGCATGGCCTGTTGTACCTAGCGATACTTGATCGTAGGTCGGAGTGGGAAGATCCCCACCTGTGTAGCCGCAGATAACATTCTGCACACCTTGAACGCGTCGATATACAGCGTCCAAGCACCAGAAACATCCACCGGCAAGTACATATCTTGTCATACTTCTATTATACTTTTATTAATGAATAATGACGAATTTCGAAGGCTTATTCATCAAAAAGGTGAGGAGATGTATCGCGATATGCCGTGGCGCATCGATACGCGACCTTATTATGTATTGGTGAGTGAATTGATGTTACAGCAGACACAGGTTGATCGTGTTATTCCAAAGTTTGAGTTTTTTATCGAAGCTTTTCCCACTGAGCGAGCACTTGCCCAGGCTTCGCTTGCCGATGTGCTTAAGCTATGGCAAGGGTTGGGTTATAACCGTCGAGCAAAATTTTTGCATGAATCTGCCAAAATGATTATAGATTCAGGTGGATTTCCGAAAAACGAGTCGGGACTTATGGCGCTACCTGGCGTTGGTAAAAATACTGCAGGTGCAATCATGGCATACGTATACAATCAGCCGGCACTTTTTGTTGAGACCAATGTTCGAGCAGTGTACATACACCATTTTTTCGATGAGCAAGATATTGTCGATGACAAGGATATATATGATTTGCTTGCACAGACTATCGATATCGATCATCCACGTATATTTTATTGGGCGATTATGGATTATGGGACATGGCTCAAGAAGCAAGGAGTTGCACCGAGTAGGAGTAAGCATTACAAGAGACAATCTTCGTTCAAGGGGAGTGTTCGTGAGGTTCGTGGTGCTATTATTGCTATTTTGTCGAGCGATGCAACGTCACGCGATCACATACGGTTGATTATTGATGATGATGAGCGGTTTGAAAAAGCAATGTTGGGTTTGGTGCGCGATGGATTGATTGTTGATGATAATGGTCGTGTTCATTTGACCAGCTAGAACATATAAGCGATAATTAACGACAATGAAAGTATCAATAGTACGTCTTACTATTTTCGCTGTTGTCGGTATGATGGTCGCAAGCGTACCGGTCTTTGCTCAGTCGACTGAGATAATGACGGATGAGCATATTGCAAACATCAAATCGAATTGTCAGATAGCGCGCGCATCGTTGAGTCGGGTGCACGCTAATGATGCGCCAACATACGTCAATCGTAATCAGACGTATTTTTCGATTGGCGATAAGATGATGGCAACTCTTAATAGTCGCCTGTCGTTGAATCGTTTTGACGCCAGTGAGTTGGTAAGGATTGCAAGTGAGTACAATGATTTGGTGGTGCAATTTCGCAAAGTGTATCGTGATTATGATGATTCTATGACAGCAGCAATGAACACAGATTGCTTAAAGCAGCCTGTTGGATTTTATGACAAAGTTGCAAAGGCTCGCGAGTCGCGCAAGAGGGTTCACGATATTGTCGTTCGACTCACTGCATCACTCAAGGAATATCGACGCGCGGTGCAGCAATTTGAGATAGAAAATAAAGACGAACTTAGTACGGGGGTCAAGCCATGAATGATGTGAACGAGTCGACTGAACATCATGCGCCTAAGCGCTGGTACCGAAACGAAATGGTCCTATTTGTTAGCGGTAGTATTTTAGTTGCATTTAGTCTTGTTGTGCTCGGTCTCGGCCTTTACGTTTCGAGTGGGGCGGATCTACTGGATCTCAGCAGACCTGGGTATACATCGGTTCGAGGAGAGGTGAACCAGTCCGATACGTTCAAGAGCTTTCCGTCTAGTGGTCCAGTGACGCAGGCTGTATTGGATGAATTTTTGACACTCTATGATAAGCAAACGCTACAGGTAATGAATGATGATGTATTTAGCGTGAGCACACTAGAAGATCAAACGCTTGGTATCGATGAGCCGGCAGCGGGTGAGTAGTGACAGGGATAGATCCAGACTCTTTTGTCATTAAACGTAAACGCAAGAAATATAAGTTTGCGTTATTCGCCAATTCTCCATTGTGTTATGAATTTGATGAATGGACAAAGCGCGAGGTTGACGTTGTTGAGCTGGGAGCTGGCACGGGTCTATTCAGCGTTGAACAAGCGTCGCGATATCCCGATAAGCAGTTTGCGGCAATAGATGTCAAGGCGGATAGATTGCAAAAAGGAGCGAGTGAGGCTCAGGATCGCGGGCTCACTAATATTGTGTTTATTCGTGCTCGTGCTGATCAAATTGAAGAGCTATTTCCGAAGCAATCGGTATCGGCGCTATGGCTAACATTCCCTGATCCGTTTCCAAAAAAACGTGCTTCAGGTCGTCGTCTGACACATGTGCATTTTTTGAGTTTGTACGAGGCTATTTTGGGCAGAGATGGACAGATGTATTTGAAGCATGATAATCGTCCTTTTTTCCATTGGAGCCTGGAGCAGTTGGTTGTGAGTGGGTGGTGTATTCGTGAATTAAGTTTTGATTTACATGATTCGGAATTACCCGAGGACTACAAGATACGGACGACCTACGAGACGCGATGGCTTGAACAGGGTCTTGCGACCAACTTTGTTGCTGCACAAAAATAGATACTAATATTTTTTAGAGTGTATATGCTGGCGGTGTATTGTGATATTATATAGCCAAGAAGTACATTTGAGTCAAATATGAGTGAAATAACAGAAGTAAAACACAAAATACAGAAAAATATCTTGAGTATTTTGATGCATCAAAAAAAAGCTCGATTTCGGGATATGCGTCCGCCTCGTGTTGATACAAATTTGTACAGCTACCATCTTACGCAACTTATAAAAAGTCGTTATGTGTACAAGATGGACAAGGAATATACGCTCGATATCGCAGGGCTGATATATAGTGATCGTGTAGATGATGGGCTGAGTATGCAAAATCATCGGCCAAAAATCGTGACAATGTTTGTTATTCAAAATTCGGATGGCGATATATTACTACAGCGTCGCACCAAGCAGCCGTATATCGACATGTGGACATTGCCAGGTGGCAAAATGCATATGGACGATGTCACGATCGGGAGTGCTGCTATACGTGAAGCTGCCGAAAAATTACGTGTCCAGGATCAAGATGTAGTGCATGCTGGTGATTGTTATATCCGTGTAAAAAATGGGGATAATGCTATGACGACGACACTTGTACACGTGTTTACGTTTAATCGAGATGATATCGAGACCAATGAAAATATCGTGTGGGCGCGTCCGCATAAATTACATACCATGGAGTTAGCGCCTGGAATTTCGGAAATTATTGCTCGGACATTTTTCCGGGATCCATTTTATTTTGAAGAGTTTGAGGTAGAATGGAGCAATGAATCTCAATGAATACAGCAAAAAAGCGCTAACAACACTAAGTGATAATTATGCACACGGCGATATATCCGCACAGATGATGGGGCAGGTGCTTGGACTTTCGGACGAGAGTGGTGAAGTGTTGGGTAAGTTTAAAAAGCTATTGCGTGATAAGCAAGGTGTCCTTGAAGACAATGATAAGAAAGAAATTATGAAGGAGCTTGGTGATGTGCTCTGGTACGTCAATTCGGTTGCTCACTTGCTCGGTTATACACTCGATGACGTCGCGCAATCAAATATTGATAAACTCGCAAGTCGCAAAGAGCGAGGTACGCTGCAAGGTAGCGGTGATAATCGTTAAGCGACAGTCTTCTTGATTTTTTGACGTAGCCAATCGTCGATAGATCCAGCTCCCATGCAAACTACTAGGTCGCCACGATGAAGAACTTTTTGAATGTAATCCCAGAGGTTGTCGCTAAGTTCTGCTTGGTGATGAGCTTGTGGGTTTGTGACATGTTGTGCTAATTCTGCAGGCGTCAACACGGCTAGGTTTTTGTCTTCACGAGTGAGATACGTCGGGAGCCAATATATTTCTGATGCATCTTCAAAACAGTCGGTATATTGATCGATGAGTGAATGTTGTCGAACGTTTTGATGTGGCTGGTAGATGAGAACTACATTTTTGTTGAGTTCTTTTGCAAGCTGTAGAGTTGCCTTTATCTCTACGGGGTGATGGCCGTAGTCGGTGTATAGATTTGGCAGTAATTGTTCGAAGCGACGATCGGTTCCGGGAAATGTATTGAGGGCATTGTTGATATCGCCGCCAAGATTGAGTTTTTCGAATGCCTTACTGACAAGACTTGCATTGAGGCGATTATGTTCTCCGGATAGAGTCAATGGAGTGACATCGTGCTTGCCGAGTTCCCACGTGTTTTGAGGTTTGTTTAGTTTTTTGGCGTCTGAATCCCATAGAATCGTGAAATCACTTTGGTGTATGAATGTCGTAAAGGCATTCATGTATTCTTGCTTGGTTGGGTATGAATCGGGATGATCGTAGTCGAGGGATGTGATTAACGATAGGTGCGGGTGAAAGCGCAAAAAATTACGATCAAATTCGTCGCATTCATAGATAAAATACTGACTATTCGGTTCGAAATGACCACTTGGCGCAAACGAAAGAGTTGTACCGACCGAATAACTGACAGGAATACCCAGTTGCTTGAATGCCCATACTGCCATAGCGGTAGTCGTTGTCTTTCCGTGGGTGCCAGCAATCGCGATTAGCTTGAGATTTTTTTCCTCGATAATATGCGCGAGTAATTCATCACGCTTAGATATTTTTATGCCGAGCTCTTTTGCCGCCAGAAGCTCTAGATTTGTCTCAGGGATACCAGAAGAGTAGACGAACCAATCGATTGGAATAGAGGAGTGTGTCTGTTTGAGGTATGTGCCGTCCTGAATATTGTCTATGGTGATACCGAGTTCACTAAGATGTGCAGACATGAGACTATTTGTGGGATCAGACCCTTGTACTGCATGTCCTGCATCCAGAGCAATTTCGGCCAGTGGGCCTAGTCCAACCCCTCCAATGCCGCAAAAGTATATATTCATACATAACCAGTATAAAATATTCTAGTGCTGAGCGCCATGATTATTAGTGCGAGTTTTTCGGTGGTGAATCATGATATACTGAGCAGGTAATAACGGTGGGATTCTACGTGGCAGATAAACGCAAGGTTCGACGCAGTATTAGGCAGTTGCAGTATCTCAAGACATGGCAACTGTTGGTTTTGCTGTTGCTCGTAGGATTTATAGCTGCAACATTTTTGAGATTGAACAATATCGGCATGCTACAGCGTAGGACGGCTGTTTTGCAGGCAGATGAAACTGGCGACAAAGAAGCAATCAAATCTCGCCTATTCGAATTGCAGCGGTATGTCACAGCGCATATGAATGCAGATATGGGTACGATATATCTAGAAGGTCAGTATCATCGAGACACCCAACAAGCGATAGACGGCGCTAGTAGCGGTAGTAATCCAAATGGCAATATATACAAAAAGGCACAGGAGGTGTGTGCGCCAAAGTTCACACACTACACATATGCATATTTGCAGTGTACGTTAAATTACTTATCCCAATTTGGTCCAGCCGACAATCCAACATCTACAGTAAGGTTGCCGAAGGCGGATGCGTATCGCTACAGCTTTGTCTCTCCATTGTGGTCTGCGGATTTTGCCGGCTTTTCGGTGTTGTTTTTTATATTTATAACACTAGTGATTATCGCTCGATTACTAGTGTTATCACTCCTTAAAGCTATGCTTAAAATGCACAACAGAGACGCTTAGGTGTTGACACCGCGCCCGCAACCCTGTAATCTAACCTCTGTATAGCACTAAAGGAGGTATAAGACCAATGGCTTACAAACACACCAACTCTAAAGGCGTGACTTACTACTTGCACAAGACTACTGTTACCTTGCGCGGTGGTAAACCACAAACAATTTACTTCTTCGCAAAGGTAGAGAAGAACGAAAAAGGCGAACCAACTGATCTTCCAGAAGATCGAGTTGTGAAGGAAAACCCACGAAACGGTTTCCTAACTATCTCAAAGAAAAAATAATACCAGTTGGTATACTTCCCAAACCGCCCCTGTTATAAGGGGCGGTTTGATGTTGTAAAATCATACAATAGTATGTGATTGCAGTGGAAAAACTATTGTGGCATAAGCACAATAAATGGTATACTCAATTCAAACAAACAGGTGCCAATTATTGTACGGGACACAGAAGTGTCCCGTACGTTTTATATATGAAAATAGTAATATTTATGGTATAATATAATTATGAATGAGAGAAACGAGCACATAAATACATTGCCTAATGAGGTATTTTCTGTGCTGTACGATGCCGCATATGAAGAAGATGAGTTACGTCGTCGAGGTCTTCGATCAGAGCGAATAGGGCAATTGGTGGGTAAGCGACTGGCTAAGGATTTGATTGATTTACAACTCCGGGGCATTGATAC
>JAGQNH010000081.1:0-1304 GCA_020428185.1 Candidatus Saccharimonadota bacterium
CTTATACGCTGCGAATACAGGAGATGCATCCCCTAAGTTTTCGAACACATCGTAATAGTATTGATCGTCATGTAGCGCAAATTTTGCACGCTCAGCTGTCTGATGATACACCTGCATGCACTTTTCAAGCTCTTCCCTGCTCTTTACCTGGCGAATCTCAACAGATTCTTCGCCACCAGACTTGCGAATATATTGCCGAGTCTTCTTGCTCATCGGCGCAAGTAATTCTTCCTCACTCTTATTGAGGTCAAGTATCAAAGTATTTGGTATAAGGATTGTATTACTACTCTTTCGCCAACCACTTGAAATGTGAGGTAACTCTGACCAGTCTGGCTCAATTGTCAGAACGACTGCCCCGAACTGCGACCTCACATGATTCGACAGAGCATCAAGCACTTCTTCTGCCCTCTCGACAGAAAGTACTGGACCTCTTGGAATATACGCAAGATTCTTAAAGGGCCCCGGGAGGTGCCGTAGCAATACTTGTGCCGCTCCAACTGGTTCGCCGTCGAGATCATATGCCAGAAGCCTCTCAGCCCTCCAACCATGCAACTCCTTGGTCGCACCCCATCCCCAGAGTTGCAATGGATGACCATTATTTTCTAATACGAAATCATCCCATTCTTCTCTATCACTGCATGTTTGCAAAGAAATCATGCTTGTATTATACATTGTTCCTCTGTGTGGTATAATTATAGGTGAAATTAAGTTTGGGATTAAATTCGCCAGTATGCGTTTCTCGTGAAACATATATAGCGAGTTCTATTTTCCACGTGAAAAGTATTTATATATTTACCCCTGTAATTTCGGAGTTTATACCTGATGAAACTTGCAAAAACATACAATCCGCAAGACTTTGAACCCACAATCTACCAAATGTGGGAAACTTCAGATGCATTCAAACCAGGGAAGGGCGGTAAGCCATACAGTATCGTCATGCCACCGGCAAATGCAAATGGCAATCTCCACATAGGTCACGCCCTAACAATAGGTCTCGAAGACATTCTCGCACGCTATTATCGTATGAAGGGTAGGGATGTTATCTATATCCCTGGAGAAGATCATGCCGGGCTCGAAACATGGGTCGTCTACGAACGTGAACTCGAAAAAGACGGTCGATCACGACATGAATTTAGTCGAGAAGAAAATTACGCAAAAGTCAGCGAATTCGTCAATGCACACAGGGGTAATACCGAGAAACAAGTACGCGCACTTGGTGCAAGTGCTTCCTGGGATAATCTCACATACACACTCGATGAAAAGGTCATCAAGCAATCGTATAAAACCTTCAAAAAAATGTGGGA
>JAGQNH010000081.1:1367-8661 GCA_020428185.1 Candidatus Saccharimonadota bacterium
GGCTACGCAGACATTGAGGTGAATTACAAGGCAGAGAAGGGGACACTATGGAAAATCGCCTATCCTGTCATTGATCATATCGCTGAAATAATTGTTGCAACAACACGTCCCGAAACACTTCTTGGCGATACAGCAATCGCCGTACACCCAGAAGATGATCGCTACAAACACCTCATCGGCTCACGCGTTGTCGTTCCTTTTACGCAACGAGAGATTCCTGTTATCGCGGATGAGCATGTCGATCCACAGTTTGGCACCGGAGCAGTAAAAGTAACCCCAGCTCATGATCCGAATGACTTCGAAATTGGTATCCGCCATAACCTGCCACGCATTCAAGTGATTGATTACGATGGAAAAATGATCAACGTACCCGCAGAGTTCAATGGACTCGACGTCGATGCTGCCCGAAAACGAGTACTCGAGCAGCTTAAGGTAGACGAACTCCTAAGGGGTCAAGATGAAATAGAACACTCCGTAGGCTACGACTACAAGAGCGGCATCCCGATTCAGCCGCTTATTAAAGAACAATGGTTCATCAAGATGAAGCCCCTTGCTGATCGAGCAATCGAGGCGCTTAAAGCAAATGAGATTTCTTTTTATCCTGCAAGTAAGAAAACTGCTCTCATCAATTATCTCGAAAACATCAAGGATTGGAATCTAAGTCGTCAGATACCGTGGGGGATTCCGATACCAGCCTTTCAAAGCACATCAGACAAAAATGATTGGATATTCGACGAACGAGTAGACCAAAAGACTATCGTTGTCAATGGTACAACATACGAACGAGAAGAAGACACTTTTGACACGTGGTTTAGTAGTGGTCAGTGGCCATTTATTACGACAGATTTTCTCGACGGAGATGACCTAGCACGTTTTTATCCGCTCAATGTCATGGAGACTGGTTACGATATCCTATATCCATGGGTGGGGCGAATGATAATGCTCGGTCTCTACGCAACTAATCAAATTCCGTTCAAGGAAGTATACCTTCACGGCCTTGTCCTCGATGAAAATGGTCAAAAAATGAGCAAAAGCAAGGGCAACGTCGTCAACCCGATCGATATGGTCAACGAATACGGCTCGGATGCTCTTCGCCTCGGCCTTATCGCAAGTCGCAGTGCGGGCCAAAACCAAGCCTTCGGCGTCGATAGGGTAGTGACCGGTCGCAACTTCTGTAACAAACTTTGGAACATAGCTCGATACATCGAAAGTACACTTCCTGATGATTTCGAGACGAAAAAACGCACCCTCGTCACACCAGCAGATCACTGGATTGTTCGTCAGCTCAATACTGCAGCCAAGACTATCTCAGAGCAAATAGAAAACTACCGCTTCGCAGAGGCAAGAGAAACCGTATACCGAGTCATTTGGAATGACGTCGCAGATTGGTATATCGAGGCGAGCAAGAAGAGTCAAAACGAGCAACTACTTGCATGGGTGCTAGATACAGTCCTAAAACTCGCTCATCCATTTGCACCTTTTGTCACTGAGGCCATATGGCAAACACTCTCATGGCACGATGATCTTTTGATCACCAGCCATTGGCCCAAAAAAGCCAAGCTAGACGAAGAAATCGCGGACGAGTTTGATCAAATCCAATCTCTTGTAGTGGAGGCTCGATACGTCCTCAGCGAGCTTCCCGCAGGCAAAAAGTACACGCTCGTCTATCACAAAGATAAGCTTATCAAAAGCAATGAGACCACAATTGCATGGCTCGCTCGCCTAAAGGCCGTAGAGCATACGACCACTCCAAAAGGCCTACGTCTTGCCGTTGCAGATAGGGAAGCGTGGCTTGAATTAGATGAAGATACACTCTACGAGCACCAAACCCGACTCGAATCACGGCTTGTTGACACGAGAGAACATGAAAAAATGCTCAAGACCCGCCTAGACAATCCTCGCTATGTCGACCAAGCGCCAAAGCATCTAGTCGATGAAACACGTGCTCAACTACAAGAAAAACAAGCGCTTATCGAACGGCTGGAGCGCGAAATCAATGTCTTAAAGTAGCTTCTTATACGTTTGGCCATACGACACCAGCACTGCTCAAAAACGGATTGTTACGGGCTGTGTACTTTGGCATCAAATACTTTCGGTGATCATCACGAGCTTGGGCACGTGGCATGCCGCTAAAATGTTGGGCAACAGAAACACGCTCTACGTGCGTATGTGCACTATCACTTGAGTCAATTGCATGGTGGAGGCCCGCTCCTACAGTTACCGCAATAACCGGTACCGCCAATGCGACAGCTTCGTCGAATTTCGTATCGTGCAGTAGAATACCCAATGATGTAACTAGTGCAAAACCGATAACAATTTTTTCAAATAGTGGTGTATCTGACATGTTTGTTTTATTTATCTTGTTTACAATACAAGATTAGCATAAGTTGTATTTTTTGTCAATTAGCTGTCCCGATAGAAAAATTCTGTGCGAGGTTTAGCTATGATGATACGGATGGCCGGCGGTGATTTGCTGTGCACGATATATCTGTTCGATCAGTATCAGCCGAACAAGCTGATGAGGAAAGACAAGAGGCGAGAGTGACCAGATAACATCCGCACGCTGGTGCAAACGATCATCCACTCCGTATGCACCGCCAATAACAATATAAATTGGTCGAGATGTCGTAAAAATCGAATCAAAAAGCCTTGCCGCTCGAGGCGAATCAAATTCATCACCACGCTCATCCATAAGTACGACAAAAGCAGTAGCGTCTATACGCGAAAGTATGCGCTCAGACTCTTCCTGACGAGCCGCAGCATCATCCAATGCGCTATGTGGCAACAGCAGCCATGTCACATCAAAAGGCTTCTTTAAACGCTTCTCAAAACGTTCGACACCCGCCTCTATCCACGACTCGTGCTTTTTGCCAATCGAAATAACTGTGATCATGATATTCGGAGTTTACTAGCAATTGTTGCAAGTGCGGCAAAATCAGGCTCTTGTGCCATTTTTTCTTCCATATGTTCAGTATGCTGCGTATGGTTTTGAGGGTCGTATGGAATAACATGTATGTGGGCGTGCGGAACATCAACCCCAATTACTTTGAAAATTACCCGACGACCAAGTGTATCCTCGTAATGTCGAGCGATACGCTTCGCGACACTCCAAAGGTGAGTATAATCATCATCGTCTAGATCGTAGATACGGTCTATCTGTTTTTTGGGGACGATCAACGTGTGTCCTTCTTCATCTGGGTATATGTCGAGAAAAGCTAGCGTGTGCTCATCCTCGTAAATCTTTTCGGCCGGAATCTCTCCCTTGATAATTTTTGTGAAAATCGAATCTTGCATACTATATATTATAGGCCATCGTATCTATCGCAGTATATTTTAATGCAATATTCGAATATATCATGTTTATGCTATGATTATGCACACGATTCAATTCGTGCTAACGACACAGCAATGCCAGAGAAGCATATCAATTACAGGGAACTTACTCGAGAAAAAAAACTCGAGGTACTAGAAAGCCTTGCCGCCTTGGCAGTCACCGTCGTACGGCGACTACCAGATATTCTAGATAGGACGCTACTGCAATACATGGAGGTTCGGCACGAGTACGGCTACGTTGCGCTCCTTGGATTACAACGAGCAATCAAAAACGGCCACATTGTTACTCGTGATGATGGGTACCATACTCTTCTGAACATCCGCCATGAGGATGAATAGAGTAGTAAAACAACTTTCATATCTGTTAAAATACAAGTGAAGCAAAGTTTTACACCTTTGTACCACAACAGATCATGGAGAGATGCAGGAGTGGTTGAACTGGCCGCTCTCGAAAAGCGGTATGGGGCAACTCATCGAGGGTTCGAATCCCTCTCTCTCCGCCAGGAGAAATGAGCTCATCCTTTACGGATGGGCTCGTTTCTTTTCATAACTTCGATTGAGTGAATTCGCAAAGTTTATCTCTTAGGTAAATCAGCACACGTTTTTATGACTTCAGCCGAAAGTAGGTCCTTGTATTTTTCGTAGTTATAGCAAGCACCGTATTTCATCATGTCGCGCACATCGGCTAGATGATCAAAGTCGTATTCAAAATGTGGATACTTCGATACTGCATCATTCGAGAGGATATCTGTTGTTTCTTTCGGAATAGTAATATCTGCATTGTCGGTAGGTGACAAACTAACGCTATAGCTCACAACTCCCGGAACATTAAACACAATAGACGAGACTAGATTTTTTTCAGTGTTTACCTTTACGGTAACTGTCAACTTCTTAAGCGCCTTGATTGCATTTTGGTCCGTAAATGAATATGCCAATGGATCACACTTACTTATGCGATCGTATAGCTTACTTTTTCTGTACAACCGCGCGAGACTAATCTGCTCACCCGAGGCAGGAGTGATCATATACATGTTTTCATTTTTTGCCGAATTCGTCTTCTTGACGTCCAGAGAATCCGAGTACAAAGCAAGGAGCTTCTGCACGTACTGAGGGGAGGCGACTGACTCATATATATTTTTTGGCATACAACCCTGTACGCCAGTATTTGAGAAAGTCCCTCTAAGTAATGAGTCTGGGTATTTCGACCAGACATTATTAAACGCCTTATTGTTATTGTCGACAATTTTTTGCGTCATCTTATTCAATGCATCTGTTGTGCCGAATGTACTGTCAGATGTAAGCTGCGTATCGTATGAACGAATATTTACATATGTATCACTATCGTGAGTTCCGTCTACAATCCAATCACTCTTTACCTTCAAGATAACTCCTGTAGAATGCGTCACTGTAGAGTTCGCGGATAATGCAACCCCCGCATCTTTCTTGTAAACTCCCTCAAGTGAAAGATTCTGAGCATACGGACTTTCCTGAGTTTTTTGACTGACATACTCTGACGTAAATGCAATCTTCGGCAATGCCAGTGTATTCTTCACGCTAGACAGGAGCATACTATAATCATTATTCTTCGACAAAAATTGCACACCGTATAATACACAAGCCAAAAACAAGATCACGACAACAGCAACAGCAGACATACCAGTCTTGGTGTGTATCTTTTGCTGCAGCCATTCACTATTCATATATACTCCTTACATTCTCGCGCGCTTAAAACCGCGGTGGTAATTCTACTTGATGTGTCGTCGTTATACTCTTGGCAGGACCCTTAAACAATTCCGATGCCCACAGATACGAAGCTCCGTTATTGTTTATTATTTCTGCAGGTATCTCGGGCTTATCTGCATTTGAACCAAACGTCCGTCGAAGCAGGAGACTATTAGTCGATATGGGGCCATTTATGACGAGCTGTTTATTACAGTCCTTAATTGTGAGCTGCGCTGGACCGTCCGAACATGTATCGATCGTGTTCGCGACCAGCCATCCATCGACCCTCGCTACATCATTGGTGATATTTATTTTGTTGGCAACTATAACCAGCTGCGGAATTTCCTTTACGCCGCTAAGTGTGCCGCTGTAATAGGCAATATCTCGGTTTATCTCGACTGTTCCGTTAGAAATGATAAATACCGTCTTACCTTTATCGATAGTATAGACACCTGCACCACCGGGCATGTCGGTGAGTTTTGTAAAGAAGCTCGATCCTGATGGTGCTTGATAATTACTGAAGACCTCTCTGAGTTTATCTGGTGTATTGATATTTATGGACGTAGGGTTAAAACAGCCAAAATCAGACAGGACCCCCATCACACCAGATGGCGGACATACTGCACCACTAGAGAACCTATTTGCAAATGTGAGTTGATTCCAATTGAATGCATCTGTACTACTCCTAACACCTTGATATAGTCCAGAGTTTGTCGCGAAACCAGCTGTCTCTTCGCCTGAAAATGACGCATATTCACCCCAACTACCGTACGTCTTTTGAACAGTACCTCCGCCATATTCACCTTGCTTCAAATCAGTCAATGATGTGACTATTTTTTTACCGGCACGGACATCATCACCATATATGTGCACCTTTGGCTTCTTGCCAGGATTGGTACATTGAATCTTAGAGTTTCTCCAAATGCCGAACGGGTGAAGACTATCGTTTAGGTACGGCGCATACGATCGCACAGACAACACATAACACAGCCTATATCCTGTATTCCCGTACAGTCTACTCGTATCAACAGGCTTATCTGAAGGCAACGGATCGCCTCCCGACTTATAGTCACCATATTTATCGAAGATTGTTTTCGTTGGGTCCAATAATCCCGATGGACTATTCCCGGCTATCCTCTTGCAGCTATTCGTCTTGGCATTATACTTTGTGGGTTGAAGTTTATAGTTTTTCTCAAGCCACGGACATAAACCGTCTCGTCTAATTAATGCGTTTGTTAATGACCCTAGAAAAGGCTCCCTGTAGTATGTATATTCAGGAATTGGGTCATAGTCCGAGTTTGTCGATAACAAAAACTCCGACAACTGCCATTGCGTCTTTTGGCTATCTGTAAAATCAGGTGCCTCCCTCTGATTCGCAAGCCGAGCCCCTTGCTTCATCGAAGGGTAGACCTTGCCGGAATCAATTGATACAGATGGTACGAGATTATATACATATGCAATCTCTACACACGACATAGTCCTGCCAAATGATATATCAAATGCATCATGTGCGTCATATGCCTGACCGTCATTACCTACGACAGCGTCTCCTGACGCTGGATCAGACTGAATGTTGGTATACGTATTACCATTTCCATCTGTCGCACTTCCGTTTAATTGACCTCCACCAAAATTAAATCTAAACTTAATAATATCCGGTATCTTCCACTCAAACCATGGGACAACTGGTATATAGCCCAGGTAGAACATTGGTGCGGTCGACACAAACTGACACAACTGCTGACCAGGCTTTGCATTAGAACTCAATGTAACGCCAGAAGGTCTTAAAACATAATTCGACAATTCAGGGACGACAGGTAAGCCTGTTCCGACAGTAAACACGGTGCGAGTCAATACGTTATTCCTATTGGGGAAATATTCTAGTTGATTCAGGGGATTGAGTGGATCGTTAAAGCCTTTTTGATGAATCTGCAAAACACTCACTCCCGGTATGGGAAATGGGTCAACATTCCAGACAATACCTGTGAATTTCACAGAATCACCTGGATATGCATACATCAGACTAGGTCCAGGTAGATATCGTCTCGAATCGACAAGTGCCCCGAGCCCCGTAGGGAACGCTCTGTATGTCTTTCCTGTGACCCTATCCTTACCGCCTGTAATGATAGTAAAGCCGACCATGATTGCACCACCGGCATGTGCGCTCGGAGGAGGTGCAAGAGTATTAATAGAGAGGGCAGCGAACAACACAAACAATACACCCTTAAACAATGTATAC
>JAGQNH010000082.1 GCA_020428185.1 Candidatus Saccharimonadota bacterium
TTTGGTCGTATGGATTTTCGCACCATGCTTCATCATACGCAGTATTTATCTGCTCATCTGGAAATTCCATATTCTTGCCAGTATGATTGACTGCATCGACACGAAAACCATCCACGCCTTTGTCGAGCCAAAACCGCATTGCATCTTTCATCGCTTCACGGACATATGGATTACTCCAATTTAGATCTGGCTGCTCTACGGCAAAGCTATGCAAATAATATTCATTCCGCACGTCATCCCATTGCCATGCAGATATTGGCGGAGTCCAGTCGTGTGGCTCAAGCTCGGGCATTTCTCCGCGGTCACGTGCCTGACGATTTGGAATAGAAAAAACACACGCCCAATTATTCGGAGGCTGACGCTCACCGTTTTCACTCGTTTTTCCCGGATGCCATATATACCAATCTTCGAAACCTTCTTCACGATTGCGCGATTTCTGGAACCATTCATGCTGGTCTGATGTGTGATTTGGTACAAAATCCACCATCACGCGTATACCACTCTGATGAGCAACTTTCATCATATGATCGAAATCTTCGATTGTTCCCAAATCTGGATGGACGTCAGTAAAGTCACTTATGTCGTACCCACCATCCTTCATCGGTGACGGATAAAAAGGAGATAGCCAGATCGCATCAACGCCTAATTCATCTTTTAGATAAGGAATCCTGTCAGCGATGCCTCGTATAGAGCCATTTCCCTTCTGGGGGTTTCTTTGCTTATCTTCGTTGAATGTCCACGGGTAAATCTGATATACGACAGACTGCTTCCAGTTTGTCTTTCGCTTCGGCATGTTGATAATTTCTTCTATCGGAGCTGTCTCAACCTGTAAGCTTGGCAAAATGTCATCTCCAGCTAGTGGATGTTCTCGAAATGCTGTTGAGATATCTTCATCTGACATTGTATGTAATGCTATCCTATGTTTTATTTCATTAGCCCATAAACATGAGCACATTGCTTATAGTATACCTCAACTTGCGGGTATATGTGAACCGGAGCATAATGGAATGCATGACACACAACACATCTCTCGATAATCGAATACAGCAACTCTACAGACAAAGTGAGTATGAGCTAGACGCGTGCGCTCTGCCAAATGGAGCACTTGTTGCTGCAAATTCAGATTTGCATATATACCCATCTACTGCAGAAAACTATCGGTTTTCGTGGGCGCGTGACGCAGCATATCAACTGCTCGCTGCGCACGCTGTTGCACCAGAAAAAGCAAGGGATCGAACAATACAGTACGCCAAGTGGCTACATAATGTACAGAATTTTTCAGCATCGGGATTATACATCAAGAGATACGGAACAAATGGTGCACTCGATGTACGATATGGCGAACAGTGGCAACCAGATCAAGCTGGAGCACTTATCGGATCATTCGATACGATTATCCCAGAGCAAAACCATCACATAGACATAGCTATCCAAAAAATGGCGAATGCGCTTAGTGATAGATGGGATGGACAATCGTTTGGGCCGACTCAAGACCTATGGGAAAATCGTGAAACATCGACAGTGAACGGTGACGTATTTACATACACGTTAGCATCGGCTATCTATGGTCTCGAGCACGCAATCACTCGCTTCGAAAATACGGATGTAGACACTAGCGTGTGGCGACAAGCGCAAGGAGAGATGAAGCAAAAAATTGCAGCCGTCCCTACACATTACTATGCAAGAAAAACATACCCCGATTCCAATCAGCCCGACCCAGATAATTCACTCGACTCCAGTCTTGCTGGCTTAGTATATCCATTCACTATTGAGGAACCCCAGACGGAATCCACGATTCACGCTATACATGATCAGTTATACAGGCCAGGACTTGGTGTATATCGCTATGTTGGAGATACCTATGATGGTATCGTGCGCGAAAAATCACAGGAAGCAACAGCAGGCGCATGGCCACTACTGACCTTCTGGGAGGCAATTTCACTGCACGCATTAGGACAAAAGGTACGCTCAAAAGATATATTCTACGACACAATAGAACGTCTCGACAGAGAATACAAAAGTGGACTACTTCCAGACAACATAATCCCTGAGCAAATCTACCCGGACGATGAGCGACAAGGCAAGGGCGTATTACCGCTGGCGTGGTCCCATGCGAAGTTCATACTCGCCGCCAAAGCTCTTCAACTTGTTGAATAAACGGTGTAAAATTTACAATATTACATTTTCGTGTTATACTCAGTGTATTGCAGGGATGCAGTATATTTTATGAAAATTGCAATGATGGTCCGAGCATACCTCGAGACCCCCCCACCAGGAAACGTTGCGTATTCACCGGCAATCATCGCTCAGACACTTGCCGAGGGACTACAGCAACGAGGCCACTCTGTCACATTTTTTGGACCCGAGGGTACAAAAATTGATGTTGATCACTGTGAATCGTACGGTGTTCGTTCGGTAGCGAAAGACCAGGCAGAACTCGATGAGTTTGTCGGCACCTATGAACTTTTCGGTGATTACCGCCCAGCCCTATACGACTCATTCGTCGTCAAAAACATTATGGAACGTGCAGCAAAAGGCGAATTTGACTGCGTTATCTTTCATCATTTCGAATCCGCAATGCCGATAGCGGGTATGTTCCCGAAAGTCCCCGTACTGTACATACTTCACGACTTTATCGACAATGAACGACGTGAATCAATCGAAATGCATAGCACCCCAAATCAACACTTTGTTTCGATTTCAGATAGCCAGCGTCGTGATGCCCCGGACATTAACTATATCGAGACTGTATACAATGGCATCGATATCGAACTATTTACCACCAACAACGAACCCGAAGATGATTATTTGATGATATCAGGACGTGTCACACCAGACAAAGGCACCAAAGAAGCTGTACAAATTGCCCTACAGACCGATCGCAAACTACTCATCTCTGGCTCTGTGTCAAAGGCCAACCAATGGTATTTCGACGAACACGTCAAGCCATATCTAAGTAACAAAATCCTCTTCCTCGGTATGTTAGAACGTGAACAATTGGTCAAATACTATCAAAACGCCGCAGGCTTACTTATGCCAATACAGTGGCAAGAGCCATTTGGACTCGCCATGGTCGAGGCGGGCGCATGCGGTACGCCTGTAATCGCATTCAACAGAGGCTCCGTCCCCGAAGTAGTCAAAGATGGAAAAACAGGCTTTATCGTCAATAATAGTGCGGAAATGATACTGGCAATCGAAAAACTTCCAAAAATTAAAAGACAAGACTGCCGAGATCACGTCGTCAAAAACTTTTCTATTGCAAAAATGATCGATGGATACGAGTCAGTTATCCTGCAACTTGTTTCAAAAAACAAACCACCGAAAAAGAAAAACACACCTCAACACAAAAAGGACCGAATTAGCCAAAAAGTTATTCGAATATCAAAGCGCTTGCTTAATTCTTAGGCTCTCTTCGATTAATATCATCTTCTGCCAACAGGGCAGCCAGTACACCATTTGTCCAGCCAAATCCATCCTGTAGTGTATATTCACCACCGCCGCTCAGTCTATGCGGAGTAACGACATTGTACTTCTCTACCATTTTTAGCTTTTCTTTATACGTAAACAAACAGGCATCAATCCATGATTTTTTGATCTTGTTAGCAAGTGCAAAATGTCCGTATTCACGAAGGCCTTGAATCGCAATCCATTGCATTGGTGCCCAGCCGTTTGGCCAATCCCATTGCTGACCGCTTTCGATCAATGTAGTTACCAAGCCTCCCTTTTTAAGAAAGTCTTTCTTTATGCGAGCTGCAACCATCTTTGCCTGTATAGGCGTCGCCACTTTTGTGAACAAAGGAAATGCACCAGCGATAGTCACACGCCCCGTACTACTTCCAGTTCGAAAATTATAGTCGACAAAAAATTCTTCATCTTCATCCCACATATATTTCACTATTGCAGCTTGGCGCTTTTCGGCGAGTCGTCGATATTTTCTGGCAAGTAGCGGCTGATACATCAACTGATACGTCTCAGCAATTGTGCTTTCTAGGTGGAACAATAAGCAGTTCAGATCAACTGGAACTATATCTGTTGTATGGATAGTACCTAGCTCTTTTTCATCGGCGAACCATCGGCTACTAAAATCCCAGCCACTCTCTGCAGCTGCGCGCAAATCTAGATACAACTTCTCGGCCCTATCACCCTCCGACTCGCCTGCAGTTTCGACATCCTCACGAAGTGATTCTGGTCTCGGAGTTTTCTTATTGTCATAGTATCGATTCAAAATCGAGCCGTCGGGCATACGAACAACACGTCGTGAAGCGTCTGTTTCATCAAGTTTCATTACTATTCGACGGCCATTCATCCAAAATCGATATTCGCCCAATAGATACGGCAAATGCTCGAGCAATGTCAATTTGCGATTATGATGCTTGGCGAGCAACCTCACCATGTGCGACAAAAACGGGGGCTGGCTACGTGACAAAAAATACGTGCGGTTTGCAGTTGGAATAAATCCAAATTTGCGAATCATATATGTCGCATTTTTGATCATATTCTCCACCATATCCCAACGACCATCCGCTGCAAGGCCCAGCATCGTAAAGTAGCTGTCCCAATAGTACTGCGCGCTAAACCGACCGCCCGGAACAATATATGAATACGGTATTGCTATCAATGAGCCCCTGTCGACTCGATTGCGGCGCTCGAGCACATCCCAAAGCTCTGCAATATGCTGTCTCGGTGTATGACTTGGATTCGATTGGTAATCTATCGTAGACGTCTCATATGCATAAAAATGTCGGCGAACAAAGTCATGAAGGTTAAAGCTCGGATCGCTTTTCGCGATATGATACTGCTTGCGAATCTGATTCATTCGCGCACGAGGAATCAAATCAACAAACGTCATACCATCGTCATAAATACGGTTTTGCTGCACATCCTTAAACAACTCGCCCAGCGCATCATCAGGACTGGCTTTTGCTAGTATCAATGAACCGGCGGTATTCACTAGTGCAGATTTTATCGCATCTTCTTTGGGAATCCGTATTTTTATTTTTGGTATTTTTTTATGCATCGATATATATATTATAGTAACAAAACAAAAGGTAAGCAATAAATCTAACACATCAAGCGCCATTGCTCCAATCGTACAGATAGACAAATCAAAATGCTTATACTAAAATGTCTATAGATATACCATATATTAAGAAGAGGGGACGACAATAATGGCAAAGAAAGCACCAATGAAACTCGGAGGATTCTTATTATTTTTTGTTCTAGTATTCGTCTTTGGCATTATTGGCGAGATTAGCACGTTCTTCTTTGCTCTAGGGAAAGACACCAAGACAACTGTCGATACAATCAATATAATTGCATCTCCCATACTTGCAGTAGCATTATTAGTATCAACACTTCTCATTGTTCAGCACAAGAAATCTGCTCTTTCTGTTATATATGTAACTCTCGTGATGATGACACTATATACTATTGTCTACAATCTCAATACAAACGATGCAAGTCTTGATAGTATGCGGTTCATCGGATTAATCACCGCTCCTGTGCTATACGTTGTAATCGGCTTATATTTTCACCACTCAAACCGGGTCAAACAAACACTAGTAAATTAACAAAAGTTACTTAATTAAAATCTCCGTCGGTGACGGAGATTTTAATTATTTTGCAGCACGCTTTCGCTTGTTTGGATCAAGCTCTCGCTTGCGAAGACGAAGGCTTTTTGGCGTCACCTCTAGTAGCTCATCGTCATTGATGAAATCGATACATTGCTCAAGACTTAGATCGGTAAACGGCGTCAACTGCACGACACCGTCACTACTACTTGAGCGCATATTGGTGAGGTGTTTTGCTTTACAGACATTAATCTCCATATCCTCTTGGCGACGATTAAGCCCGATAACCATACCAGCGTATACCTCAACACCAGGACCAATATACAATTCACCACGCGACTCCGCAGTCTGCAATGCATATGGTGTTGTCGTACCTGCTTCATACGCTATCAATGCACCGTTGCGTGTTGATGTGAGCTTTGCGCCAAGTGGCTGGTACCCGTGTGGCAAACTGTTCATAATAACAGTACCCTTAGTTGCGGTCAGTAGTTGATTACGCAAACCAATCAATGCACGAGTAGTGATGATATACGTCTGTCGTATCGCGCCGCTAGCTGTCGTTTCTTGGTGCATTAATTCACCGCGCCGCGTACCCATCTCCTGGCTGATAACACCGACAAATTCATTTCCAATCTCACTTACTAGCCCCTCTACCGGCCCCTGAACC
>JAGQNH010000083.1 GCA_020428185.1 Candidatus Saccharimonadota bacterium
CCCTTAACTAAAGTATAAGCGTTTTGACCTGCAAGTGGCAAGTCTTTATATCCCAAATCTTGTGCAATTCTGGCAACATCCGCTGGCGTCTTAGGAAGAAGGTGACCAACAGTGGCCAATATGTTTTGGGTCTCTATCGGACTTGATTGATACGTATCTCTCTTTGCAGCGACGCGTCGAACAAGACGCTGACCAATAATAGTATTGACTGTACTTGCTATCAAAAATGGCTCAATATTCATATCAAGCAATCGAGGCAGCACGCCAGCAGCACTATTTGTGTGCAATGTACTAAAGACAAGGTGACCGGTCAGGGCTGCCTGCACAGCCAAATCAGCAGTCTCTTGGTCGCGAATCTCACCCACCATCACAACATCGGGATCTTGACGCAATATGGATCGAAGCCCGCTCGCAAAAGTTAATCCTACCTCACTGTTTACCTGAATCTGATTAACACCAGCCATCTTATACTCAACCGGATCTTCAAGCGTAACTATGTTGACGGTATCATCCTTTATCTCCTGTATCAAAGCATAGAGACTTGTCGACTTACCACTACCAGTTGGGCCCGATGTGAGAATCATACCATTTGGCCTACGAACACCCTTGCGTATCGCACGAAGCGATCGACCCGCGTAGCCCATTTCTTCGAGATTAAATGAAGAGCCAGATTTGTCGAGCAAACGTATAACGACCTGCTCACCCCAGACAACTGGGCTGATCGCAATACGCAGATCCACTTCCTTGTTTGCCACTTTCACAGCAAACTGTCCGTCTTGCGGTACGCGATGTTCATCGATTTTAAGATTGGATAAAATTTTTATACGACTGACAAGTGCAGGCTCAATGGCTTTTGGTAACTGCATAATCTCGAGCAATACGCCATCTACGCGACAGCGTATCTTCAGGGCGGTCTCTAATGGCTCAATATGAATATCGCTCGCACGGGACTTGACAGCATACTCCAATATCGTGGATAGCGCCCTACTTATGGGCGAGTCCTGGACAATTGTCTTAATATTATTCTGACTATCAGCCTCTGCCTCTTGCGCTGTAGCAGCCGCAGCAGCATCAACAGAAGACAGATCAGCCTTGTACTGGTCCAATACGTGTCGTATACCTGCCTCAGACGCCATAAACACCTTCAGTGGACGCTCTATCATACTCGATAAATAGTCCACAGCTTGAACATTACTAGCATCAACCATTGCAACTGCAAGTCGATTCTGCACTTCTGCTAGCGGTACGGCCATATAGCGCTCTGCAATATCTGGCGGCAATAGTGACAGGACTTTTTGATTAATAAGACTATTTGTCAGATTAACATACGGAACTCCCGACACCTCAGCGATACCATGAGTAAGCATCTCATCATCTACAATATGCCGTTCAGAAAGTAACTCAAAGAGAGGTTTTTTGGTTGATTGGGACTCTAGAGTTGCAGCATCAAGAACCGAACGCGAAACAAGACCTTCGTTAATCAGAAGTTCTCTCAGCTTTTCCTGCATTTCGGTCGTCAATAACGGCACACACCCACCCTTCTTCTTATTGCGACTTGTCGCCGCCGATTTCAACCTTGATAGTTGGATTGATAGCGTTATTGTTAAAAATCTTCTGGTCAGGTAGTACAATATCGCTTGTTATCTCGGTAGTCGTGCGGACCTTTGCATTATCGCCCTCAGGTTGTCCTATAGCTGCATTGGCGATAAAAAACGCCGAAATAACGCTAATCGATGCGACAAGTACAATAGTTGCGATCTCACTTTGTTTCATTACTTAACCACCTTTTCACGAAGCTCAACAACTTGCTCTTGATCATAATAGCCAACGCCTGTTGCAGACATTACTACTCGATTACCTTGACTCTCAATCGACAGCAGAGTAATGTTAAACGGCCTGATCGAACGCTCAATTCTAGATAGAACCTTCTGTAGGTTTTCTAGACTACTTTTTGACGTACTGACCGCAAATGTAAAACCAATCGTATGCGAATCAGATCCATCCTCGCTCACAGGATCGACAGTCAAAGAATCAATCTTCACCCCAGACACCCCCTTGAGTAGCTTCTCCTGCAAGGACGAACCCATGGCGGATGCATTTGCAGATGATGGCAAAGCATCAAGTACAGATTGAATAGGTTCATCGTCTGGATTTAGTCGTACGGTTATCAAATCTTCGTTTGTATTAAGGGCTCTTAGTTGTTCGCGTAGCTCCGGTACCTTCTTGATATTTTCCTTCAAGATGTCGTCCGTATGAGTCTTTTCAGAGATAACTCTCTGTGTGAACGCAATCCTCTGACCCAAAAAAACAATAATCACTAACGCAAATCCTATAACAACAGATGCAGCGGTAATTGCCAAAAACATCGTCTTATTCGCTTGACTAATCTGTTGGCGCTTACGCATTCCGGCAGATGACTGATTATCCATTGTTTGCCCCTCCTTGATCGGTAGCGCGATCTCCAAACAAATTCTCTGGCAGACCTAGATATGAGTCAGTTACATCTCTCTTGTTTGGACCATGTATCGCCGCGCCCTCACTGGAAGCCATTTCGAAAATAACAGGATTATAAGAAAAAGTTAATGTATACCGCAAGACAAGGGCATCATTTGAGTCCTTTCCGTAACTAAGATCAGACAACACCACCTCGTCTGTGAGCGGTACGTCAATTAAGGTATCACCACCGTCTTCACTATAGCTAAACGTCGTATTTTGGATTGTCTTCTTCAAGGCCTCTGCGGCAACATATCCTTCAGTCGCCTGCCCTTCAATCTTCACTAGACCCTCCTGTGAGTCTACGCGAATCAAGGAGAACACTGAGTCATTTGGCGGAGCTGGATTAATTTTGCTCAACAGGTCAAAGAATCGCGAATAGATATTCTTCTCATTGTGATATTCGGATATTTTCGTTAGCTGGTGTTGTATGGTAAGCATGTCAGACAAACCTTCCTCACTAAGAAGCTGGGTACTCTTTTCGTCAATGTCGTTGTCCTTATTCGATGAATATGCAATCTGGCCAAGTAGAAACAAGCCCATGACAACAACAACGGCGATAGATACAAGCCCGGCAATAATCGAACCAGATATAACATACAGTCGGGCCCTTTTCGCACGAATTAGCTCGAGCTTCACATCTGGAATCAAATTGACTTCAATCATAATAGATTCTTCCTCTGGGCCAAGCCGACCGCAACAGAAAACTCAGGAGCAATCGAGGCAAAATTTTGATCACCAGAAGGTACGGACACTTTTTGCCAAGGACTGACGACCATTGTCTGGATACCAATCTTCGATGCCAAGTACCTATCAAGTTGCGGTATGACACTCGCATATCCTGCAAGTAACACAGTACCGACCGTAATAGACGGATACCGTGTCTGGAAAAACTTAATAGACTTTTGCAGCTCCGAAGCAACACCTTCGGCGGTATTCTCAAGAGCACGAACGACTTGACCCTCTAATTTGTCAGGGGCAAGGCCAAATTTAAGCACAAATTGTCGGGCCTGATCCTCCTGTACATTGAGGTTTTGTACCGCAGCACGCACGAATGTACTTAAGCCACTCGGGATTGATCTCACTAGCCGTGGGGCGTCATTGTAGAGTATACCTACATTTATCACCTGGTCCTGCACATCAACTACCACCTGAGCACCTTGCGCACTCTGTGATGAAAGCGAACGAATAGATGCAAGAGTTTCTGGCTCGGCTGCAATTACATCAAATCCCAATGATTCCACCAGCTCCAACCTATCCTCGGCATACACCATAGAAGTACTTGCTAGCAATACCTCTTGCTTCGATGGGTCATGGAGTGATGTACCTAGTAATGACCAGTCTACCTTCGCCTCCTCAAGTGGCATAGGAATATACTGATCAAGCTGATACTTAATTGTGCTCTTTAGCTCAGATTCGGATGTCATAGGCATATCGATAACTGTCACAAATGTCTTGCTCGCAGATAGACCTACGGCGACGTTTTTTGTCTTGATACCACTCTGACCTACCACTGTCATTATGACCTCACCCAATCGCTGCTTAGCTTCTGCAGAATTAGCCGTGGCAGTCTTGAGATCAATCGGTGCGTAGCCGTAATGACGCAATGCCCACTTACCTGGGCCAACTGGAGACAGCTGAACGACACGAACAGCGTTAGTCCCGATGTCGAGACCAAAGAAATCGCCCACGCCCTTAATCATTGCCATATTAAGCCTTATTATACACAAGCGTTTTCATATATGGAAGCACTTTTATTGACTTAGTAATAAGGAGGTAGTTCTGTTGAATATACAGTCTGTAACACCGCTCCACGACCCTGATTCAACGCCATATTGTAGGCCCACAGATACTCAGTGCCTCGCAAATTAAATACCTCTGCTGGTGCACCATTTTGCGCAGGTGCATTGGCAGTCCTTCTTAGATACAGGCTCTTCGCCATCACTGGTCCGTTGACTGTAAGCTGCCTATTGCAATCCGATATCTTGAGAGCTACCGTAACACTGTATACATTGTTGCACGTTGAGATATTTCCACTCGCTCCATTTGCAACCAACCACGCATCAACGTTTCCAACTCCTTCGTCAATACTTATATTATTCGCCATGATGACAACCTGAGGAATGTCATCTATACCCGTGTGATCATTGGTATATTCAATATCTTTTTTAATCGAAACATCTTTACCTGGCTCGAAAATCACAACAGTTCTGTCTATCTTGCGCTTACTACTTAGATTGATTACACCACCCGAATTTGTTACATCAAAATATGCGTTGACAACAGATGGACTCGACACCTTAAATGCGGAATCGTCAAACGGTATCTTACCCATATATTGCGCACCGAAACGACCACAACCAGATACATCATTAGCAAACGTCAATCTCACCAATGATCCAACATTTGTATTATTGCAATCCTGCCAGATAGGTGAAGCACTTCTATATCCGGAATTAGATGCCGCATTCATAACAATGTTTGGTGCGAAAATTCCATACTCAGTCCAACTACCATACCTGAGATATGTTTGTGTATACACCTTCGATCCGCTCTTGCCTGTAGTATCGTCAAACGATCGGCCGACGCGTAAATCACCACCATGAATTTGCATATACACATAGTACGGCGGTGGGACAATCTCGATACAATCACCTCGACTGTATCGATACTTCGGCGAATCCTTATCTTGTGTCGGCGTATTTAATACGAGAAAATAACACACCTGCTCACCAAGTGCGGCTCCAGAAACCGTCTCATACTCACCAAAGCTCGGCATAGTTGTCACAGCAGGTGTAAACACCCTTGTTCCTGTCGCGCCGGCACCATCCTTGAATCGTACGACACTACATATGCCTTTCACGCCAACGGAATCCAGAAAATTACAATTATCGCTATCGTCATCATCCTTGTACTGACCAAATCCAGACGTCGCTGCCGTCACCGCCACAGTATTGGCATTTGGCGGGTCCTCTGGTCCAGGTAGCGGGACAACTACCTGAATCATCTTCCAATTCGTATCACTGCTTGTTATGCCGGTATTATTGACAGACGCCGTCAGGTACGTTGAATCCCCTAGATTAACATTACTTGGACTATCCTTATGCGAAGTTGC
>JAGQNH010000084.1 GCA_020428185.1 Candidatus Saccharimonadota bacterium
AATGCGCACGAGGCAAAGATAGGCAAATTCAAGGATGCGATCGTACCAAACACGAATACGTCACGTGATTTTATTGCCGAACTAGAAAGCGACAAATACGATGACATCAAGGACAAGAAGATTATTACGTATTGTACTGGTGGTATTCGTTGTGAAGTGATTAGCGCTATGATGAAGAAGCGTGGATTTAAGGATGTCTATCAAATCGACGGCGGAATCGTGAAGTATGGAGAGGCTTACGGTGACGACGGACTATGGGAAGGATCGCTGAGAGTTTTCGATAATCGAATGGTGGTTGATTTCTCTGATCATACCAAAACGATTGGTGAATGTACGCACTGTGGCGGTCCAACGAATAATTTTGAAAACTGTGCTCGCGCAGAGTGTAATGAGCTAGTTTTGATTTGTTTGAACTGTAAGCAAGATCCAGATCTTTTGTATCACACCAAGGCATGCAAGGCAGTCTCAAAGTCAAAAGTTAATTAATACACATTCTGCTCTTCGAACAAAACAACCCATTGATTAAGTGTGAGTTGCGAAGGTTTTGTGCCAGGTGTGATGCCTGCTTTGACTTGGGGCATTTTGGCAAAAATTTTTGGTGCTTCGTAGCAATCGGCGGTGAACTTACGATAGGCGTCGAGTCTATTTGGAGCGATAAGTGGCTTATCTCGCAACAGCAATTCTATGAGCACGGTATCTACTGCTGGATGTGGCCAGTAATCAGTTCGCTCAAGCCGCATTCGTATACGCGTTGTATAGAGTGGCGCTACTTGTGCGCCAAGGAGTCCGGTGAATCGTTCGTCGTTGATGAGCAATTTGTGTGCAAATTGTTTTTGTACAATCAGATATATGGCGGTAGGTCTTCTATCGGATTCGGTTAATTTGCGGAGTATCGGTGAGCTTAGGTGGAACGGAATGTTCGCAAATATTTTGTATGGTACTTCGGGGAGTATCGCCTGCAGGAAGTCTTGGTTGACGATCGTGACATTATCGATGTCTTTGAAGTTTTCCTGTAATTTTGCAACCAATCGAGAATCATTCTCGTAGGAAATGACTGTTGAGCATCGAGTTGTCAGTACCGATGTGATTGTTCCGCTACCAGCGCCGATATCAATGACGGTATCGTGAGGTTTAATTGTGGTATGGCCAACCAGCTCCTTGATGCGTTTGGGGCTGCGAAGAAAATATTGAGATTTGTGTGCAAAACGTTTCACAATACATAGTATAGTCTTATATGCGTAGAATAGTAAGTAAAACAAATTAAGCAATAGTGGTATAATTATAAAAATATGACAGAAAAATCTCATGAAGAGGCGAGTGAAATGCTCGCCGAACGCGCTGCGCAGGTGCAGCGTGGAGCAGCGAGGGCTGCGGTGCTTGGCGTTAATGATGGCTTGGTAAGTATCCTTTGTTTGGTTATTGGTGTTGCTGCTGCAGGAGCAGAGGCCCGGGCAGTTTTGATTGCTGGATTTGCCGGGCTGTTAGCTGGGGCAATCTCGATGGCAGCAGGTGAATGGATATCTGTAAAAGCGCAAGTTGAGTTGTTTGAAAATGTTTTGTCCGATATAAAAAAGATTACGCGCAATGACAAAGAATTGCTTGAGCAGAATCTGACAAAAAATTTCATCGAGCATGGCATAGATGAAAAAACTGCAAAGCAAGCAGTCGCAGATGTGTCGGCCAGGGATGAGACGTTTGTGTCTATGTATTCAAATCAAGTAGTCGGTCTCAATGATGATGAGCTTGGGTCACCATGGGTAGCAGCTGGGTCATCATTTGTCTTGTTTTCTTTTGGTGCTATTCCCCCACTCTTTCCATGGATAATTGGTATGCATGGTATGCCTGGAATCATACTAGCAATCGTATTGACTGGTTTGGGTAGTTTGTTTGTTGGTGGATATACGGCACAATCGAGCGGAAAGAGTGTTGTGCCTGGTGCGATACGTCAACTCGGTATAGTGATTTTCGCTGCTGTTGTTACTTATGGTATTGGCTACATATTTGGCGTATCTGTCGCCTAAATTTGACATACGGCGATAGTTATACATAATACGTTGCATGAATCGTCAGTCCTTTCCAAAGGAAATTGACGCCCCCGAATTACATAATCGAGGACTTTATGTTTTTCATGGTTGCGATGCGTCAACTAGCAGGCAATTGGCCCAATTGTTGCAAGAGCATGATACATTGCATGAGATT
>JAGQNH010000085.1 GCA_020428185.1 Candidatus Saccharimonadota bacterium
TTGATTTGCAGCGCGAAATAGATGGCGGAGATGTGCAAGAACGGGATGAGTTGATTCGTTTATCTGCGCGTAATCATCTGCAAAGTTTGGCTGCTTTTTATAAGCGACTATATCCGGAATCAAATGCGGTTCATGTTGAAGATGGTGTGCATTCTGCATTGCCGCTACGCAATGTCATAAATGGAGATAATATTATGTTTCTTGCAACGACACTTATCTTGGATGAGGGTCGTTCGGTTGATCTTATTTCTGTGTCTTCGCGTGACGAGTATGTGCTTAGTAATAGCTCTGTGTTTATGAATGACGACGGTAGGTTTGAAACAGTGGGTATGATTAAGGCCCGTGACGATGGACTCATCGACGAAGCATTGAGGCTGGTTGAGGTCGGAAAGCGGAATTTAGTATTGCCCCTGCTCAGC
Source organism: Candidatus Saccharimonadota bacterium (assembly GCA_020428185.1). GTDB lineage: Bacteria > Patescibacteriota > Saccharimonadia > Saccharimonadales > Saccharimonadaceae > UBA2112. The sequence goes on from JAGQNH010000085.1 coordinate 420, forward strand.
GGAGTGGTTCATCCGAATGATGTCGCAAGCCGTTTGAACGAATTAAGAAAGGTTGTCGCCGAGAGTTATGATGACGATGCGACTGAGCGGTTTATCAGCAATGTCGAAAATTGCTATCACGAGAAACGTCAGACTGCGCAAATGGCAAAAGAGTTGGGTCTCGTCGAGATGTCTCTAAGTGAAATCGAAGATGTCTTGTCACGTCTTGCTTCGATTGAAGATTATCAATAGTGACTACGAGCGGTAGCTACTATTTTTTGTGAGAATGTTTGGAAGATTTTTTCTCGGGCAAGATGATATCCATTTCTGACTTTTCCCAGAGTTCTTTTGGAGTGAGTTTTTGTAGCTCTGGGTTATTTGGGAATAATATTTGCGCTGGGTCGCGATCGTCTTCGTCGTCCATGATTTTGAACACGTATAGCGCAGTGAAGATTATCACGATAAATGAAATGATATAGGCGACCATTTCTTCCCCATCTATGTCATAGCCGGGTGGCAAATTGGTCTCGATTTGTACTATAGTCCCGGGATTTGGAAATATAGAAACATGTGAGATATTGCCCCAGTGCAAAATGATATGAAATGCTTCATGCGCGATAAGACTCAGTAGCGCACCGATCATACAGACAAGTATGACTTTGACGACTACGTGCGGCTTAATTTTTACTGGGAGCTTCACCATACTACAAATTGTACACTCTATTTTGTCGTTGCAACAACTCTCTATGAATCAGAGTATTGCTACGCGTTGCGGTTTAATGAATGTACCGCGTTGGCGTAGTCTATTGCGGTCTGGAGTGAATCGCGCGTGACATCCAATAATGTATTGATTGTGTCGGTGTATTCGACGCGAACAGATGGAGCGACTATCACGCTGGCTTGTTTGGGATTAAGTGAGTCGATAGTGGGTCCGAACGACATGCCGATAGGTGTAATTGCGACGTTGGCACCGATATTGTATGCGTGAAGTGCGATGCGCGCAAAGCCTGGGCGGAGTTTTTGGAGCTTGGTCGGATCGGCTTTGTTGTGTGTGCCTTCGCCAAAAACTGCTACGTTTTCGCCGCCAGCGACAATAGCGCCTAGCGCAGCAAACATAGCGTCGTTGGCACGATCGACTGTTTCGACGCCGGCAACATGGTCTTTTTTGCGAAAGGTAGGGACTGCGCCCATAAGGTTGACGAAGCGACCTTGTACGCCATGAAATAATTCATCCTTGGCGAGTACGCGGGTGCGACCGACATCCTCTGGTATCATTTGGTGAGCGACGGCCGAGGCGACGAATTGGTCGTGTTTGTTGGTGAGATGGTTGAATACAAAAATTTGAGATGTATTGTCTATACGAAATTCATCGAACTGGTCCTCTGCCCCATCGCTGTAATATACAGATGGTTTATACATACGATTGAGAGCTGCATATGCTAGTTTGGTGAGAGGTCGTGGCTGACGGTACTGTTGGTACCAGTCATATACTGCTTGGTAGTTGTCGAGGGTTACTTCAGGTCTTTTCATGTGATACATGGTAGCACGTATCGCCGAAGATGTAGTAGAAAATGCAAAATTGAAAAAATATGGTACAGTATGAGTCTATGACGTATAGCAGATATGATTCTGGAGAATCAAATAATTCAAGACAACATATTGGATGGATTATGGGTACTTTGCCTGGAAGTACGCATGATTACAGAAAGGATGCTCGCAGGAGGGTGCAGGCGCAGATATTGCGATTTGACCGTATATGGACCGACCTGAAGGATAATCTGCAAGAACCGATACACGATGAGGGCGGTAATTTTGGTGGATATACTGGCCACCGTATTGTGACATTTGAGGATCAATTGGGACGATGTGCACTTGGATTTTATTTGCAAACAGTTGCGACTGATTTGTATCGAACCATTAGCGCTACCCGTCGCATGATATACCAAGATGATGAGCCGCGGCATGAGTTGATTGTCGATGAGCAGTATGTGCGCCTCAACGATGTCCGCTATCATGACATCGATGAAGACGATGAGTATGATCGTAGACTTTCAGCCATGAGGACCTGGGCAAATAAGTTTTTGAGCGCACAATCGTACGAAGACCTCCGGGAAATTCGGTAATTTCGTATCGGTTGTATGAGCGGATGCTTGCTATTCTTTTGAGTTGAGGTCTGCGAGGCGCCATGCGAGTTGGCCTATCCTGCTGCGTGCGGCTCCTGTCTTAGGGTCGCCGTTTCGTAGCCCAAGCGTATCTGCACGTTTGCCCGTATTGACGAATAGATCTTGCAGATTTTTGCGGCCTGTTTCGGACTTCCACCAGACATCATTGGCGACTGACTTTGGGATGCCCATGTCGGCTTGAGCCTGCTTGCTTGGCTTTAGGATTGCATTTGCAGCAAAGCGCAAGACAAGTGGCAATGACGCTGCGAATAGCTTTTTTTGAATTGGTGTGAGTTTGTCGATATGCTGCTTTTGGAATCTATCGGCAAATCCGATATGTCGCGCTTCTTCGGCCACATGTACTTTCATGACTTTTTCGAGCATTGGATGAATATCGAGGCCTTTTCTGCCCATATCTATGAGGGTTCGCTGTGTATGATCGATTGGCTCTTCTCCGGCAAGTACCACTGCCCAAAATCCGACAGGCATCTTGCGCGCGATATAGCCGACAAGTGGGCTGAAATTGCGAAACCAGTTTGGTGCTCCCTTTGGTTTTGAGCCGATTCGATTTGCCATCTCATTGAACATGAGAATGTGGCGCTGTTCTTCTTCGGCTTCGTGGGTGGAATATCGCTTTTCTTCGCTGCTACTTGGAAGTGTTTGATTGCGGAGTGCGATACCGGCAATAAGAGCTTCTTCGAATTCTGAACCGACCTTGGCTACTTGTGCATAGCGATACATGCCGATTTCGATTTGTTTTTCGCGTGGCAATTCTTGATACCATTCGCTAGCACCAAGGTCGAAGTTTTTTGGCAATATCCAGCGTTCGTCGTCAGGTGTGACGGCGTATTCAGGGTTATCCCAGTCGATAAAATTAACTGTTTTTACAGGAAATGGATTGTTGTAGACTTCTGCTGATTTTTTTGACCAGCGATGTACTCTTTCGTCGTACTCTTCTTTGCTAATCCGCGTGCCGTTGTCTGAGTTGTGGTTGTTTGAATGATTTTCCATAGCGTCAACACTCCTTGTTATCTGTATCTTATGCCTCGTGTGTAAATAATGCAATATAACGACATGTATTAGTATCTGGAAATTATATTGATAAACTCGTCGTTGTTTGCGACTTGATATGCGCGGTAGGCTTGTTGTGCGAGGGCGGCGCCTAATTTGCAGTAATATATATCTAACTCGTCATCATATGCGACTTCTGCAATGTCGTCTGTTAGCTCGAGTAGTCCCCCATCGTATTTGGATGGTCCGAAGCTATCGTGGTTGTATGTCCTAAATGCCACAGTAATTACTTGATTGATAAATAATGGGTGATCTTTTGTGGGTTTTGGCATTAGCTTGGTGATGTGCGGGACAAGGAGCGAGTCGGTGTGTTTGCCGAGGATTTTGTAGTTTGCATGTGCTCCAAGCGCTACGCCCTTTTTGAATGGCTTACTGACATACAATTGAGGCATTGCTCGAAATGCATCGGTTGATGGATTCGCGACATTGTCTTTGACAGCAGACTCCAGATTCGCATGAAAAGCATCCCGAGACTGGATGTTGATTGGACGTAGAAATTGTTTGACGAACTCTGTATTTTGATAGTCCTTCCAATTGATATCGACGTAGGTACTGACGAGATCGTGAGATTTGAGATCGGTGCGAATATCACGTGCGGCTCGGGATATGTCGACGGTGTTGAGGTAGCGAGGGTTATCTTCCATATTACTTATTCCTTAAATTTCTTTAGTACTGACTTTGCGATGCCAATAAAAGCGCTGACTGCTAGTATTCCGAGTGATCTTTGAATGCGCTTAGCTCTGCGGTTTTCGATACGCACAAGGTCTGTTGCTTCGCGTGGTTTGTCTTTGAGTATGACGAGCGAATGTTTACGTATATGTGCTCGATATAATTCTTTGGCAATATCGGGGCTGAGAACGAATTCTTCGACCTCACCTATTTTTGACTTTTTATCTGGTGTCAAAGTATGTCCTTTTGGATCAGCGAACGCCATGACGATATCGCGAAAATAATCATCTGACGACGGCTCGATGAGATCGTGTTCGTACCAATCGGCTATGCGTTTAATGCGACGAGCCTCTTCTGTCCTTACGAGATCATTGAGTGTTTTGATCGCATTTTCTTCGATAGGACTATCCGCCGCTACTTGGTGTGCGGCATCAAAAAATGCATCGACATACAGGTTTTCGTATCCTATTAATCTTGAGTCAGTGCAAGCTTGCTCGTATGTATTGTCGCCTCGTTTGACGACGCGCAGTCGATTATTCCAGTCGTCACTGGCCTTGTGCCAATCGCCGATGCTTTTTGCGACAGGGTCGGTATATCGATCAAAGTCGAGACTAGCAAGCGAGAGTTTTTCTGCATCGGTGAACTTCTCTGGATTCATGGCTATATTCTATAATATTTTTAAATATTTACAATGTTACAGGCACCGTGCAATCTATCACGAAGGGTGAAAAATACTATATAATGTATACAAATGAAACACATACGACATCGCGCCGATGACATGGTCGCAGTTGAGCATGCTATCGATAGCTTCTTCGAGCGTTCTATCGTACATGCAGCGGACATAGATTCATCGTATGAGAGATTGTGGCGTACGTTGCACGAACTAATTCGTTCGGGCGGTAAACGCCTTCGTCCAAGAATGACGCTACTTGCATATGATGCGTTTGGTGGCAAGGATAGCATGTCAATACTTCCGGTTGCCGTTGCGCAAGAGTTGCTGCACTTTAGCTTATTGATTCATGACGATATTATTGACAGAGATTATCTGCGATACGGCACATCAAATATCGCTGGTTCGTACAAAGCGGTTTATAGAGAGCATACTGCGTCAGATGATGATATGACGCATTATGCTCATAGTGCTGCTATGCTGGGGGGTGATTTGATGTTGTCCGCAGCGCATCGGATGGTAGCATCGAGTCAATTGAGTGATTCAGATAAGATTATTGCCCAGGACTTTTTGGCTCATAGTATTTTTGAGGTAGCTGGCGGAGAGCTGCTAGATACAGAGCTGAGCTTTATGCCATATCGTGAGGGTGATGCGCTAAAAGTCGCTCGGTACAAGACTGTAGGATATTCATTCGTAAATCCTCTTCTTGCTGGCGCCACGCTGGCTGGCATAAACGAAAATCAAGCTCGCGCTCTGCGTGATTATGCAATAGCATTGGGTGTCGCGTTTCAGTTGGTTGATGATTTGCTTGGTGTGTTCGGCGATGAATCATCGACTGGAAAATCAACATCAAGTGATATACGTGAAGGCAAGATGACATATATTGTCGAGCGAGCTATTAAGGAGATGGATACTGATCAAAGGAAGGTATTTGATACGTGGTTTGGCAATCATACAGCTAGTGACGACGGGGTGGCCGCAGTGCAGTCGCTGCTCGAAGTAACTGGTGCAAAGCAAGCAACGGTGGATCTAGTAGCAGAATATGTCTCTGCTGCGCACGAGGCAATCGACAGGATGGAGCTTGATGCTGTTGCCGCGCATGAGTTTGTGAAGCTTGTAAAAAAAGTCACGGAGCGAACAAAATAATGGAACTCTACGACCAAGTTGCGTATGACAATAGCAAGCATTTGACGCTTAGCTATTCGACTTCATTTGGACTAAGCAGTCGGTTATTTCCAAAGCAGATGCAGCGTCATATTTATGCGATATATGGACTTGTGCGTATAGCCGATGAGATTGTACGATACGTACAAAGGTGCAGATGCTGCGACACTACTCGATGATTTGGAGACGACTACATATAGTTCGATACAGTCGGGATATAGTACGAATCCAATCGTACATGCGTTTGCACGGACGGCGGCTACCTATGGTATCGATAAGACGTTGATTGCGCCATTTTTTGCGAGCATGCGTATGGATTTGCAGCCACAAACGTATAGTCCTGACAACTATCAAAAATATATTCATGGGTCTGCAGAAGTCGTCGGACTCATGTGTTTGAAAGTGTTTCTTGATGGCGACGATAAGCGATATTCAGAGCTTCGCGAAGGTGCTGCGGCGCTCGGATCGTCATATCAAAAGGTGAATTTTTTGCGCGATATGGCAGCGGATTATGAGGAGCTTGGGCGACTGTATTTTCCGGGTGTGAAGTATGATGCTTTTGACGAGGCGGCTAAACAAGAAATTATTGATGATATTACACATGATTTTCAAAAAGCGCTCCCTGCCTTGTGCGAGCTTCCGGTATCGAGCCGACGCGCAACTATGATGAGCTATGTGTACTATTCGGAGTTATTGAAAAAACTCGAAGCAACGCCGGCATCGGTAATTAAGACGACGCGCATCCGCTTGCCTTCTCGCCGCAAACTAGCATTACTACTGCGTACATTGCTACGAGAAGGAGGAAAGCGATGACACGAGTTGTCATAATTGGTGCTGGTATTGGCGGATTGGCGACTGCAAATATGCTTGCAAAGGCTGGGTATGATGTGGCAATCTACGAAAAAAACGATCAGCCGGGTGGCCACGCTGGCATGATGGAGATCAAAGGATTTCGTTTTGATACAGGACCGTCATGGTATTTGATGCCAGAAGTCTTTGAACATTATTTTGAGCTGTTCGGCAAGGACGTCAACAAAGAACTTGATTTGGTACGACTTTCGCCTGCATACAAAGTGTTTTTTGAAAATGAATCACCCGTGATTGTGACGAGCGATGAAAAACGCGATGCGGAAACGTTTGAAAAAATCGAGCCAGGATCTGGCGAGAAGCTTTTGGAATATGTTGCTCGCGGTGATGATATTTATCAGCTTGCCCTGAAGCACTTTTTGTATACGAATTTTTCTTCGGTGCGTGATTTTGCGAAGTTTGATGTTGTAAAGCGCAGCCACATGATGACGAAATTGGCGTTTACGTCGATCGACAAATATGTCGCAAAGTACGTGAGTGAGCGACGCTTGCGACAAATCTTGGAATATCCAATGGTGTTTTTGGGATCGTCGCCATTTGCTGCTCCGGCAATTTATAGTCTCATGAGTGCGCTTGATTTTCGCGAGGGCGTGTACTATCCGAAACGAGGCCTATATACGATTATTGAAAGTTTGACGAAATTAGGACGAGAACTTGGTGTCGAATATCACTACGCAAGTCCGGCGGCGCGTATCACGACTGTAAATGGACGAGCGACAGGAATTGACTTGGCTGATGGAACGCACTGTGATGCGGATATTGTGATATCGAATGCTGATCTGCATTTTACTGAAACACGTTTGCTCGACAAGTCTGATCGCTCCTACCCTGCTTCGTACTGGAATAAGCGCGAAGCTGGTCCGAGCGCGTTGTTGATGTATCTTGGAGTGCGTGGAGATTTGCCAGAGCTTGAACATCATAATTTGTTTTTTGTTGATGATTGGAAGCAGAATTTCGAAAGTATATTCAAGACCAAAACACTTCCCGACCCTGCCTCTGTGTATGTATGTAAGCCAAGCGCAAGTGACGATAGCGTCGCACCAAAAGGGTCTGAGAATGTATTTGTGCTAGTGCCGTTGCCCGCTGGAGTTTCGCTTGCTGGCAAGGTACTTCGTGATGCGGCAGAAAAATACCTGCAACTTATTGAACAAAAAATGAATATCAAAGATCTCCGGAAGCGTATTGTCGTGAAGGAGCTTTTTGGGCCGAATGATTTTGAAGAAAAATACAATGCGTGGCAAGGTACTGCACTCGGGCCTTCGCATTTGCTTAGCCAAAGTGCGATGTTCAGGACGCCAAATGTAAGCAAGAAGGTCAAAGGACTGTACTACGTAGGTGGCTCTACGACGCCTGGCATTGGGTTGCCGATGTGTCTGATTGGAGCGGAGTTGATATATAAGCGATTGGCTGGAGATAGGCTCGGAGGCCCGGTGAAGAAAATACATAAACTGCCGGAGCAACAATAATGAGCTGGTTGTATTTGCTGGGAATCTTGGTATCGATTGCTGGGATGGCGACGCTTGATTGGCGCTACAAGCTGGCATATTTTGCTGATCGAAAACGCACGATATTGACAGTTGTGATTTGTACGGGCGTGTTTGTGCTGTGGGATTTGATGGCAATACGACAAGGTGTGTTCATATACGGCAACAGCCAATACTCACTGCCATTTACAATTGTGCCGGAGTTTCCGGTGGAAGAAATATTTTTTCTGACATTGCTTTGTTATTGCACATTGGTGATATATAACGCAGGGGTCAAGCGATGGCGACGTACTTAATATTGAATTGTTTGGTACTGGGTGCTGTCTGGCTGGCACTGTGGCAGAAGCCGCGATGGCCATCAAAGCTTTGGCTGATTTCGTTTGCCGCGATACTTGTCCTTACATTACTATTTGATAATTTTTTGATATGGCTCGGTATATATAGCTATGAATCTTCGAAAATTTTGGGTGTGTATATCGGGAAGGCACCTATAGAAGATTTCATGTATGCAGTTATGGCGGTGATTATCGTGCCATTTATTTGGAACAAATTGGGAGAGCGTCACGATGGATAGCCTACGAAAATTGTTCGTAATTTCACGCCCTGTATCGTGGCCGAATACTGCATATCCATTTGCTGCTGCGTATTTGATGACGGGCGGGACGCTTGGCGTGACATTTTGGGTGGCGACGATATTTTTTCTGATTCCATACAATTTGTTGATGTATGGCGTCAATGACGTGTTTGATTACGAGTCTGATATGCGCAATCCTCGCAAGGGTGGTATCGAGGGTGCTCGTGAACAAAAAGCCTTTCATCCGACTATATTGTGGGCGTCAATTGTATCGACGTTGCCGTTTGTCGTATGGCTGCTACTGACTGGCTCAGCGGTGGCGAATGCCGTACTGGCAGTGCTGATGTTTTTTGTAGTTGCCTACTCGATAGCTGGACTGCGATTCAAGGAAGTCCCCATAGTAGATTCGGTGACGAGTAGTATACATTTTGTCGGTCCGATGGTGTATGCGATGGTACTGACTGGATTTGCGTCGGAGTATGTTCCCTATATTGTCGCATTCTTTTTGTGGGGTGTTGCGAGTCATGCGCTTGGTGCGGTGCAAGATATCATACCGGACCGTAAGGGCGGCTTGGCTTCGGTTGCAACTGTGTTCGGTGCGCGCGTGACAACGCGGGTGGTCTTTGTGTTGTATTGTGCGAGTGGTGTCATCATGATGATGCAGGGGGTCTTGCCTGCCCTAGTGGGTATAGCGGCATTGATGAATGTCATTAATGTCGTGCCATATCTTGGCGTCAGTGACAAAACATCTGGTCGTGTCAATAAGGCATGGCGTCGATTTATCTGTCTCAATCTGATGACCGGATTTGTGATTACTATGGTATTGTTGACAACTACGCTCGTATAATTTGATAAATAAATATTTATATTGTATAATATAAATATACAGAGACACAATTCTGACGTACCTTGAGGTGATTGACATGAATGATTCTGAAAAAGTGACAATAGATTTTTCAAATTTAGCGCCACATTTACATATCGGCCTCGTGATGCATTATATGCAAGAGACACTCGAAAAGCCTTTGATTGGCTTTATCAAGGAATTTTCTATATATGGCAGAGCATTGCGTATCGATTTTGATGATGATGCACTCCTGGCAATGGATTTGATAGTTAGAGAACGAATGTTTCTCGAGAATCCATGTGCTGAGTCAGCTCGTCATCTTGGCAGTCTGTGGTGCGAGTGGGCACGACAGTCGATGGATCGCTTGCGCCGGCATGCGGCACCGCGACAGTTCCCTAATTTGGAATGTAGATTGGACGATTTTGTTGATTCGCTCGATGTCGCACGACAGCAATTTGTCACATTTACTCAATAATTCAATCACTTTGACCCTGCTAGTAGCAGGGTCTTTTTTTTCTTCCGAAAACCGGGGTGTATTTACTTATCATAAGAATTATGCTATAATATATTTAATAGGCTTTGTTGTAAACGTGAGTCTATGTACAACCCGATGTGTCGGGAATAACAATTTGGAAGGAACACTACCGTGTTTTTTACTCGAATACGTGCAGCCGCCCTAGGGCTAATGCCGGCGATCGCGATTTGTTTCGGTGTGGTTATGGCCACACTCAAAACTACTGTTGCCGTCGTATCGACAGCTGTAGTAGTCATGATACCTGGTACCAAGGCAGTGGATCCTCAAACGAATGAGAAGCCTGAGGTGCCCACCGAAGTACTGCAGCAGGAGCTGCAGGGATGGGTTTATCAACAAGCAACGGAAGGTTGGATTACAAATGATTATCCACGTTCGATGGGCGAACTTACTGGTTCTGGGGACCCATTATTTGAGGTATCGACTGCAATCGGCAAGGAAAATCTCGACCGCCTCATCGTCGCCAATGTCGTTTCAGGAGTGGTCGGTTTCGGCTATTCGCAAGGAGCAACTGTAGCGTCGCTATGGCTGAATGATCATGCCAATGGCAATGATCCGAATGCTCCGTCTGCCGATGATGTCTCGTTTGTCCTGATTGGTAGCCCCAATAGGCCAAATGGTGGGTTGTTGGCTCGTGCGACTGGAGTGTATATTCCAGTCCTTGGAGTGCCGTTTAGTGGCGCAACTCCAGAGAGTCAGTATGCTGTGACAGATGTTGTGCGTCAGTATGATATCTTCGCAGATTTCCCCGCTGATCCGCTCAATGTTTTTTCGCTATTGAATGTGTTTGCTATCGCTGGCGCAATTCATGGTGATTACCTTGATGTGGACATCAATGATCCCGCCAATGTAGTAGAGGTGCACGGCAATACGACGTACATTATGCAGCCTGCAAAAACTCTGCCCTTGGCAGATGCCTTGCGCAACATTGCTGCGCTTTTCGGTCGGACCGAAACGCCAGTTATTGATGCGTTTGAGCCGGCATTGAAGTATCTTGTTGAGCTCGGTTACGACCGGACAAGTCAAGCGACCACAGTGCCGTTTCAGCCCGGATCTTCGATTGTTCGTTTCTTGAAC
>JAGQNH010000086.1 GCA_020428185.1 Candidatus Saccharimonadota bacterium
TATTCGTTGGTTTAAAAAAACGAGCTGGAAAAAGCGTATTATGCTGATTGGTATTCCGATTTTGGCGTTTTTTGTTATTATTCCCGCCCTCACCTATTTATATTTTGTGCGCGATATCTCTGATATAGACCGTCTCATGAACCGGAATAACACCGGTATTGTTGTGTATGCAAACGATGCAAAAACTGTGATTTATAGCGAGGGCAGTGCTGCGCATCACAATCTCGTGCCTATCGAAAATATCTCAACCGATATTCAGAACGCACTTATCGCATCCGAGGATAAGAATTTTTATAAACACAATGGCTTTTCTGTACTAAGTACAATTCGTGCGGTATATGGATATGTCGTCGGTGGCGGTAAGGCGTATGGTGGTTCCACGATTACACAACAACTTGCCAAGATCACTTTGCTTGGAAGTAATCGGTCATTCCTTCGTGAATACCAGGCATTCTCTGTTGCAGTTGCTATCGAAAATTCATATACAAAAGAGCAAATCCTCAATATGTATCTTAATTCAGCGTACTTCGGTGAAGGAGCTTTTGGTGTTGAAGATGCGGCAAAAGTGTATTTCGGAACAACACCAAAGAAGCTGACACTCGCCCAGTCTGCAATGTTGATTGGACTATTGCCGGCACCGAGTATATATTCTCCGATTAGTGGCAACCCAGAGTATGCCAAGGAGCGACAAGGTACGGTACTGCAGCGAATGGTAACAAACGGATTTATTACCGAAAAAGAGAGGGACGCTGCGCTAAAGGTGAAATTGAAATACGTAAAGAAGCGGGCCCCGATCAATAGCAGCGATGCGCCACATTTTGCACAAATGGTGATAAATGAATTGTATGAGAAATATGGAGAAGAGACAGTCGCCCGTAGTGGTTTCCAGGTAGTGACAACACTTGATAAGGACGTGCAATCTAAGTTGCGCTCTGCGGTTGCAGCGAATATGCCTACGATAAATTACAATCAGGGGCATAATGCTGCCGCGGTTGCAATTGACCCAAAGACCGGTGAAGTACGTGGACTTGTCGGTAGTTATGATTGGAGTGATCCTGATTTTGGTGAAGTAAATATTGTGACTTCTCTTCGGCAGCCTGGCTCAAGTTTCAAGCCGATATACTATGCGCATGCAATGGCGGATGGAGTGATAAATCCCGCGACTGTACTCAAGGATGAACGAACTGATTTCGGAGGGTATGTGCCACTCGATGCAGATAAGAAGTTTCGTGGCGATGTTACTGTACGCCAGGCACTGAACCTATCATTGAACATTCCGGCAGTAGAAGTTATGCAAAAATACGGTATAAGCAAATCTGTTGAGGTTGCTCAACGTATGGGGCTTACGTCAATAGACAAGAGCAATGATTATGGTCTTTCGCTTGCTCTTGGTTCTGCCGAGGTGACACCGCTTGCTCTGACGAATGCGTACGCAACCTTTGCAAACGAAGGAAAGCAATTTGATACATCGATTATCAAGACTGTAAAAACGAAATATAACGAACAAGTATATGCTGCAGATGCTTCGGCTTCAAGGCAAGTGATTAGTCCTCAAGGAGCATTTCTAGTGTCTGACGTATTGTCTGACAATGCTGCAAAGGCGCCTTTGTTTGGCGGGTCGCTCAATGTTTACGATGCTCATACAGGAGCTTTGAAGAAAGTTGCAGTGAAGACGGGCACTACGAACGAAAGTCGTGATGCATGGACTGTTGGATATACGCCTGACTTGGCACTAGGTGTTTGGGTTGGCAACAATGACAATGCGCCGATGTTGAACGGTAGTTCGATAATGGCTGGTCCGATATTCACAAAAGCAATGGGGTCTATACTTGCTGGTGTTGATTCGAAATTTACGGCGCCATCGGGTGTTGTTCAGAAAAATGTTTGTCGGAGCAACTATGGGCTGGCGAATATCGCCGTCAGTGGCAAGACGTATACTGAATGGTTCTTGTCGACAAATCTTCCATCTCAGCGATGCACTGTCGTGAAGCCGACCCCGACGCCGACGCCTACTCCTGCGCCGACGGTAGATCCGAGTGCTACTCAGTCTGTAGTATTGAGTGCTAGTCCATCCGACAGCGCTTCGGAGGGTGATACGGTGACACTTACGGCAACTGTAACTGATACGTCTATCCCTGGAACAGTTTTATTTATGGATGGTGACCAGTCGCTTGGGCAGGCACAGGTCGTGGATGGTAGTGCGGTATATTCGCTATCATCGCTATCCGTAGGACAGCACTTGTTGGCGGCAACATTTACACCGCTTGATGATACTTTGGATGCGACGGCGACTGCCACGCTTTCATATGAAATTCAAAAAAATAAGATATTTCCGTTTTTCTAACGCTGTTTATAGAATAGACTGATTGTGCTTTCTGCGCATAAGTACGGCATGCCGTGTATAATGATATATATGATTGCGCACGTTGAGGGAACAGTAACAGAAAAATTGCTATCGTCGGTTATTGTTGATGTTCATGGTGTCGGCTATGAAGTTTGCGTGGCAGCTGGTGACTATGACCGAGCAAATCTAAATGAAAATATAAAATTGTATACGTATCATCATATTCGCGAGCAGGCTCAGGAACTGTATGGGTTTAGTACGCTTGCCGCGAAAAAATTATTCGAATTATTAATTACAGTACAAGGCATTGGTCCAAAGGCTGGTCAGGCAATACTTTCCTTGGCAGACAGCGAAGTGGTGCGCGGTGCGATTGCAAACAGTGACAGTGCATTTATCGCAAAAGCAAGTGGGGTCGGGAAGCGCATTGCCGAGCGTGTTGTTGTTGATCTTTCAGACAAGGTTGGGCTACCGCTTCGTTATGACAATAGTATGCTCACAGGTACTTCGCAACTAATGAACCATACTGATGAGGCTCTCGAGGCATTGATGGCGCTCGGATACAATCTCGCCGATGCGACGAAAGCGCTTGAAGGTGTGCCGACTGATTTGCCTACTGCTGATCGCGTGACTCAGGCGCTGAAGAATTAGTACCCGATATTCTAATAGCGGCCAATGAGAACTTAGTAGGCGAGGGTGGTATACTTACATGTAATGGCTATCGAAAGAATTGTTGATACTTCAGTGCATGATGACAATGACGAACAGAGGATTGAGTTTACGCTCCGTCCACAGACGTTTACTGACTATATTGGCCAGGAGCATTTGAAGAAAAACCTGAAACTGGCAATCGATGCAGCAAAAAAGCGTGGTGAGCCGGTTGATCATGTGTTGCTGTATGGACCTCCAGGATTAGGAAAGACGACAATGGCGACGGTGATTGCAAATGAAATGGGTTCAAACATTCGGATCACTGCAGGGCCTGCGATAGAGCGTGCTGGCGATCTTGCAAGTATCTTGACCAATCTTTCGGATGGCGACATATTGTTTATAGATGAGATACATAGACTTGGCCGTACTGTGGAAGAAGTACTGTATTCTGCAATGGAGGATTTCAAGTTAGATATTGTTATCGGCAAGGGTCCTGCTGCGCGAAGTGTGCGACTCGACTTGCCAAAGTTTACGGTTATTGGCGCAACGACACGTGCGGGAGCACTTGCAGGGCCGTTGCGCGATAGGTTTGGTATTCATCACCGTCTTGAGTTTTATACACCAAATGAAATCCAGCAAATTATATCTCGGGCTGCTGGACTTTTGGGTAGCAAAATTGATTCTGACGCAGCTCAGATGTTGGC
>JAGQNH010000087.1 GCA_020428185.1 Candidatus Saccharimonadota bacterium
GTAGCCGTCACGGATATAGTCTAGGACGTCTTTTGCGCCATCTCGTTTGGATAGTTTTTTATTGCCTTGCTCATTCATGATGTGTGGCATAGTCGCGAAGATCGGGTGTTCGATTCCGAGGGCTTCGTATAAATTGAGATAGTTCGGCATGCTAGAGATAAATTCTTGACCACGAATAACGTGAGTGATTTCCATCAGCGCATCGTCAACGATATGAGCAAAGTTGTATGTCGGATAGCCGTCTGACTTGATGAGAATAAAATCATCGATTACTTCTGGTCCAGAGTGAAGATCGCCCATGACTTCGTCGTGCCATTCGTATGCTTTTGGTTCTGACTTAAACCGCAGCGGCGTTGTCCCGTCCCACACCGAAGGGTTTTCTGGACGGTGGCTGCGGTATAGGAATGGCCTTTTCTCGGATTGTGCTTGTTCGCGAAAATGCTGCACTTCCTCTGCTGTGTATGGGTCTGCATAGGCTCTGCCTGCGTCAATGAGTTTTTGTGCCCATTCTTTGTAGATGGCAAGGCGTTCGCTTTGACGATATGGTCCGTGAGGACCATCGACGTCTGGACCTTCGTTGTACGTGAGGCCAAGAGCTCGAAGACTTTTGATGAGATGTTCGGCGGATCCTGCAACTTCCCTATTTTTATCTGTGTCCTCTAGGCGGAGGATGAATTGCCCATTGTCGTGCTGCGCTACTAGCCACGCAAAAAGAGCGGTACGGATACCGCCGACGTGCAAATAGCCAGTTGGGCTCGGTGCAAAACGCGTTCTTGTCGTGCTCATTTATTGTAGTATAACAGATTACAACAGACTTGTGGCAATGTGGCGAATTTGAGTGCTACTGAGTGGAGCGTCGCCTTCGATTGTATACATGATTCCGCCATTTACCCACGCTGCACTTGTTCCGTATGTATATATTGTCAGACCACGTTCGGTGTATCGTATGTAGTTACTACCGGCTTTGGGGGTGACGTATTTGTCGAGTAGTGCGCTAGAGTCCCAGCTACTTTTGCTTTGGTTGATAGTAAACGCAAGGTCGCTACCGTTTGCTTTGAATTTCATGCCTACTTCGCCTTTTCGGTAAATAACCGGACCGCTGATGCTATAGCCGTCTGGTCGATAATCTGGGTAATTTGCATCAATACCTGCTTGTATGGCCGCTACTCTGACCGATAGAGATGGCATGTTGAGGTATGTGACATAGGCGCTGAGCAAGACAACTGCAGTGGTTGCGCTGAGCACTGCAGCGATGCGCTGTCGTGGTCGAAGACGACTTCGAAGCGATGGTCGCTTGTGGGTGTTTTCGATTGCTTTTTTGATTGCGTCATTTTTTATCTCATGAGCGCTGAGGCTGCGCGCAAGTGGCATTGCCTTTGCGGCGGATTTTTGGTGTGCCTTGGCAACATGAGGATGTGTCACAGGTCCAAAATCCATCGAGCGAGATGTGGCAGGCTTTGCCTTTGGCTTTGGCTGCAAGGCACCGGCGGGGTGAGGTGCAAAACGGCGTACTTGAGCGTGTTGCTGTGTCTGCTTTTGGGGTCGAGCGATGTCCATGTGTTTTGGTGCATGTCCGACGATAGCGTGCTTTGCGGGGACGGGCTTTTTGAGGGCCTGTCGACGAAGCGTGACGGATCGTTGAGGTTTGCGATGGAGTGATACAGCGGGTGTCTTGGCGACATGAGAGACGCGGGTGTGAGATGAAGACAAAGGCAAGCCGGTCTTGGCATCGTAATCTTGACCGTCGATATTGACCTTTGTGGTGTGTGTCATCCTATCCCCTTATGTCTATGAATGTACTTCTTATGTTAGGCGTGAAATAACAATTTTGCAAGTGTTTTTCATACTAATAATGTAAAAGTGCTGAAGCGTAGCAGTTTTGCTATACTATTTTTATGCAACGACATGTTTCGAGCGAGCGTAGACCTTGGCTACGTACGGGCATATATACATTTATGACGATTGTTGTCACTGTCGTCGTGTCATTACTATTGCTAGTTGTCTTGGGGTATCAATTCAATGAAAAGGACGGCAAGCTAGAGCAAGGCGGGTTGTTGCAATTATATAGCATACCGACAGGCGCAAAAATCACCTTGAATCAAGTAGTACTCGGCTCATCAACAAATACAAAAAGAACAGTTGATGCCGGAAGCCAGTTCGTCACTTACGAGAAACAAGGCTATCGAAATTGGCAAAAATCTATTACTGTT
>JAGQNH010000088.1 GCA_020428185.1 Candidatus Saccharimonadota bacterium
GCCTAATGAGGTATTTTCTGTGCTGTACGATGCCGCATATGAAGAAGATGAGTTACGTCGTCGAGGTCTTCGATCAGAGCGAATAGGGCAATTGGTGGGTAAGCGACTGGCTAAGGATTTGATTGATTTACAACTCCGGGGCATTGATACACAGAATGCCTTTGTGCCTGAGGAGCGGATAGCTGCCGGTAGCTCTGATGCATATGGCCTAACTGATGAGCAATGGGAAAAAGTGGATAGGCTGGTAGATAGCGGTGTGTTGACGTATGATGAAGCAATTTATCGCATAAAAGATTGAATGAAATAGACCCCAAGTAAACTTGGGGTCTTTTGTAGAGAGAGTGCTGATACTAGTCAGCTTGTCGTTTGGGGAAGTGCTTTTTGAAGTAGTCTCGCATTCTGCACCATTCGTGTTCGAGAGCGAGAAGGTAGTCAATGACTTTTGATTGGCCGTCTGGAGTTGTCTGTTCAATACCTCGGGTCAAATCCATCGCGACCGTTTCGAATGATATCTCTGCAGGATATGCCCTGTAGTTTACATTGGAAAGATTGCCGTAGATACGCTCTAGAATCGCCAGGAGCGCTTCTTTGTAGCTTTGTGATCGAGAGTCGTTCTTCTTCTGGCGTCGCAGCTGAGAGACTGTCACTTGGCAAAATACTAGTATTTGCTCAACAGTTCGTTTGTCGGTTGACCATTCGATCGGTGCCTGATTTTCCGTAGGAATTCGTAGCGGGTGCGTCATTGCACGTGTCCTGTCTCTAAAAGTACCAAACTGGCGCTATAATACAACAAAACTGGCATTTACGCAATGCCAGTTTTGAATAATTTTATGGTGGGGGCGGTAGGAATCGAACCTACTACCAAGTGGTTATGAGCCGCCTGCTCTAACCGATGAGCTACGCCCCCAACTTTGTCTATTTTACCACTATTACGATATAATGGGGAAAACAATGCAAAAAAGAAATATAAAACGTCTTATCTATACTGTCCGATATCAATACATGACGGTTAATAATCTTGTTTTAGCTACAGCAGTTGTTATCGGTGCAAGCTGGGCATGGTCATCTGTAGAGGTTGTTCAGCGTAATTACCAATTGCAAAAACTAGTTGATGACAAGAAGCGGCTCGAAAAGCTTGTTCGATTAGAAACTGAGAATTTACAATTTGAGCAAAATTACTACAAGAGTAATGAATATCTTAGCTTGGAGGCGAAGCGACGACTGGGCTTGGCTGAACCTGGCGAGAAGGCATTGATACTGCCTCCGAACTCTGCCGCAGTAAAGGCGGAGGATCAGGCTAGCCAATCGTACGATGCGTCTCGAGTCAGTACGACGATACCTCCACCGCCATTAGAGCAGTGGATAGATTTTTTGTTTGCGAATAAGCCACATTTATAGATCTGGGAGTAGGCCGGACTCTAGATGTATCTGAAAGTCATATATGCCGCTTTGTACAAGTTGTCCAAGGATGACTTTGTCAGTACCGGTGAGTATAAGGAGTCCAACTATGATAAGTAGTACTCCGAGTGTCCGCTTGAATGCGCCATTGGGATTTAGCCCCCATCCGAGTTTACGGAGTAACTTACTGCCAAACAGTGCGATAAGTGACAACATGAGCGCAAGTCCGAGTACGAACGCGATAAGGTAGAGAATGCCTGTAGCTGGCGTCGAGGGTAGGATGATGGCTACTATGAGTGCATAGGTCGGACTGCAAGCACTAAATACTGGACCAAGACTGGCACCAAGCACCATGTCGGCCCAAGGACCTGTACGTTGGTTTGCTTTGGAGACATTTTCTTGGGTTTTAAATACAAATCTCGTTCGCAAGACAATTTCTTCCCAGATTCGTGGGAATAGTGTGAAGATACCGAATACTGTCACGATACTGCCGCTGATAATTTCCCAGAAATAGGTAGGGATGTCTAAAAGAAGGGTAGATGATTTTAAGAGCACGCTAAAGATGATTATTGATATAGACAGGCCACCGATAACAAAAAAGGCATTTCTTGACTTTGACGCCGTGCCGCTACGTGTCAGTAGGATAGGTATGATGGATGCGACGCAAGGCGCGAGCACCGTGAGGACTCCCGCTAGGAATGATGACAATAATAGTTCAATCATGTGTTTTTGAGAATTGCGTCCACAGATTTATCTTTGCCGTAACCAACCCAGGATGAAACTTTGTTGCCTGATGAGTCGATTTTGACGAACGATGTTTGGATCGTCACGCCGTACTTCTTTTTCAGATCTGACGAAGAGTCGTAGTCTACTTTGAGAATTTGGACACCTTCGGGGATCGATGACTCTTGGATGGATTGTTCGAAGGCACGACATTCTGTGCACCATGGCGCGTGGAAGAAGAGAATTGTAGTATTGTACGATGTATTCCTGGCGTCAGTGCTCATGTAGTCGACGTAGCGACCGATTGCGTTCGTTGTCTTCGTCTCTGGCTTAGAGGACGGCGTCGGTGTTGTTTTTGCGGTTTGAGATAATTGCGAATCGGTCGGCTGCGTTGTTTCGAGGTTTGATACTGGCTTTAGCATGACGACTCCGATGAGAGCACCGATGACTACCAAGCTAGCGACAATACCGATAATGACTTTCATATACTAATTTTATCATGGTCCGAGGAGTCCTTGTAAAATAACAGATATGCTGATATACTTATATATATCGTCCGCGAAGTGGAGTAAGTCTGGTCAGCTCCCGTCGCATCAATAGCTCATAGCCCAATGGTTATGGCGAGGCGTATAGACCAGGTCATGATATAACACACCTATCGCGGGGTGGAGCAGTCTGGTCAGCTCGTGTGGCTCATAACCACAAGGTCGCAGGTTCAAATCCTGCCCCCGCAACCAAGAAAAGAGACAGTCCTGAGACTGTCTTTTTTCTTGGTTTGGGCGCCGATTGAACCTGCGACTTTTCGTCGAAGACGAAAATAAGTCTCAGGGTCGCGTAGTGAACGAAGTAAAAGAAAGCGCGAAGCATTTTCTTGAGCGAGTGAATGGAGGAGCGGAGTAAAACGAAGCGATTATCCTGCCCCCGCAACCAAGAAAAATACCCATTACACGGCGTGTGCGCGTAATGGGTATTTGTATAAGGCTAGTCGTGGTGCCTGGTGGATGGATGATCGTCGTGTTTGGCGATCGACCTAATCTTCCAGGCTGCAATGCGGGGGTGTTTGTGCTCTACTACGAGCCACCCTTTAAACGTTCGGTATACTGTGTCGATGGGAAACGCTTTGAAGATATGATCCTCAACGTGCTTTTTGTTGTGCACGAAATGGGTGAGGAATCTCGCTGGCGCGTTGTCTCGGGTGTATACAGGGTCACGATCGTCAAAAGGATTGATCTTTGACGGCCTGACCACCAGGACTTGAAGAAGCTGCATTTCCATGAGCTTGCCTTTCGAAAGATCATCTGGGGAATGGGATAATTTCCCAGTTAATGTATATTATACACCAAAATCATCAAAAAATCAAATATGGAGATAGGGAAGGAGGTTACGTTAGTTTGTTTGCCGCGACTCGAATTGCCTCAGACCATGTGAGAAAAGCGTGCGGGGTTGCCGCTACTTGTGCTGCGGTGAGTCCGTATTTGATGGCAAGTGCAAGCTCGTGGATCATGTCTTCGGCGTTGGGCGACACGATCGTTGCTCCGAGCAACACGCCTTTTTTGTCTGTGATTAGTTTGACAAACCCATCTCGAAAATCACTGACATTACTCCTCGCGATGATACTGAGCGGCGCGGTTGCTTTTTTGACATGGAGGTCTCGTCGGAGACAGTCGTCTTCGGTTAATCCCACTGAGGCTATGGATGGATATGTGAAGACTGTACGAGGCATGGCGGTGTAGTCTGCAGTTAATTTGTTTTTCGAGAGAAGATTGTGTGCCGCAACTTTGCTCTCCATAAGTGCGGCATGTGTGTAGTCATGATGTCCAAGGACATCACCGGTTGCATAGATATGCTTCGCGCTTGTTTGAAGGTGCTCATTGACGACGATGCCTTTTGCTGTGTAGTCGACGCCGGCATTTTCGAGACCAATATCAACATTTGGTCTGTGGCCGGCAGTGACGAGAGCCTCGTCGACACGCAATGAATGTTCATGTCCGCCACGATTGTAGGTGATACGGCGGGCGATATTTTCGTTTTCGATTGAAACTGTACGGGTCTGGGTGAGAACATTGACATTTTTTTGCGTAGAGAGCAATTTTTCAAATAACTCCCCTACCTCACTATCATAATCTGGGAGTAGGCGAGACGCGATGTCGGAAATATATACTTTTGTACCAAATGTTGCCATGAGCTGCGCTAGCTCGACACCTATAGCTCCGCCACCAACGATGTATAGCGATTTTGGTGGCTTGATGTTTTCGAGAATTGTGCGCGGTGTTATGAATGTTGCTTCTGACAAACCGTGAATGTCTGGCAACGACCAGCTTGCACCTGTAGCGACGATAAATGATGCGGCGGTGTATGTATGTCGATTGACGCTGATTTCATGAGGCGAGATGAAATGCGCGTTACCATGAAGTGTAGCGATACCCTCGCCCTGATAATAGCTACGATTACCGCCAGCGCCGGTACGTTTCACGGCGACATCTTTCCAGTTGCGTAGCGTCGGGTAGTTATAGCTCATTGATGTCGAGCGGAGGCCAAATCGAGCTCCGAGTCGAGCTTCGTCGAGAAGGT
This sequence comes from Candidatus Saccharimonadota bacterium, assembly GCA_020428185.1. GTDB lineage: Bacteria > Patescibacteriota > Saccharimonadia > Saccharimonadales > Saccharimonadaceae > UBA2112. The sequence goes on from JAGQNH010000088.1 coordinate 4,693, forward strand.
GTGCCGCATGTAGTAAGGCCTTGGTCGGTACATCGCCCCAATTGGGACTTGTGCCACCGAAGGTGTCAGATTCGACTATTGCAACCTTTTTGCCTTCTCGTGCCGCTATGGTCGCGGCTGCACTACCGCCGGCGCCACTTCCTATGACGATAATGTCGTAGTCGAAATTCATTTTTTTAGCCATACGTCTCCTTACATGATGCTCCGATGATGTTGATAAAAATAAGCCGCTTCGGAATGATATCGATTGAGGTGTTCGCTTGCAATACGTCGCAGGTCATTACTGGTGATAATCGATCGAGGAGTGCACCACAGTATGACTGCATTGGTTACATTGCGTGCAGTTAGGTCGGCTTCGCCTTCGGGCGTGCGAACTGATAGGCAAGCGGCTCGGATACTTTGGAGTAATTTTTCTTTGTTAAATGCCTCACTTGGCCTATGGCCAGATCGCTTGACGACGTCTACAGAAAGACCCATTACACTACTCCTAGCGAATTGGCGACAACAATTGTGAATACGCGTTCGACGTAGACATATACGGCTAGTATGATCAAGCCACTGCCAGCAGCAAACTGCAAGAATCGTTTGTTGGCTTCGCGCCAGTGCTGGATGCGACTCAGTTTACGACCGTTGCCGATAAGTAATCCAATAATTAAAAGGGGGAGCAGCGCAACGCCCGCATAGAGCAGTACACCGATTAGTTGCCAGTGTGCATCAAGTTGTATGAGTACGAGTGCTGCGATACATAGTGGGGCAAGGCTAAATAGCAATTCACCAATGATACTCGTAAGACCAAGACCAAATGCCTCTATTGATATAGTGGTTGCTTTTGCGCGATTGCTAAGAAAGTGTGCGATGTTTCGGGGTATCCATAGTGAAGTCCCCGCTTCTTTTCTGAAGTAAAAGAGCCATATAGATAATCCAACGCCGACTCCCCCACCCGCACACGCCGCCCACATGAGTAGTGG
>JAGQNH010000089.1 GCA_020428185.1 Candidatus Saccharimonadota bacterium
GCTGTTATCAAGGCTGTTAAGGAAATCACTGGCCTTGGTCTTGGTGAAGCAAAGGCTATCGTTGATGGCGCTCCTGCAAACGTTGTTGAAAAGGTTAGCAAAGACGACGCTGAAAACGCAAAGAAACTTCTCGAAGAAGCTGGTGCTTCTGTCGAACTCGTATAATAACGAGCAATACTATTCGATCCGATTATTACACAAATACCGCCCCATCTCGGGGCGGTATTTTGGTTAAATTATATATGCATTATCAGATCGATCATTAATACGATCAAACCGACAGTCATTAAGGCAAGATGATATCGACTATTTGTGTTTGCTCCGGCTTCTTTTAGGCCATATATTCCCCAGATTACGTCACCTATGGTAAGCAAAAGCACAAAATTGAGGTAAACCATTCCGAAAGCATTTAATTCTTCTGCAGACGGACTGTGCTCATCCAGACCTGCACCTATTGCAACCATTGCAACAAAAAACAGCACCATCAAACCTGTAGTCGCTAGCAGAGCGATCGCCACGTACTCTCTAAATCCACGAGATGCGTAATTATTATTTCCAGTCACAGTAGTGGATTGGGTATCTGAAACTACGGGTAAATCAGGTGGTGCTTGTGGCCTATCGAAGGGCTTATTCTGATTTTTGGATGGAAATGTTATTAGCATAAGTAGAATAAATGGAGCCACCGGTGGAAATAACACTAGTAGACACGCCCACCCAGACAGCCCTAGATCATGCAATCTCCCGACAACCAGACGTATAAAAATTAATATTGGCAGTATGAATACAATATGGAAAATGGTATCCAGTTGAGTAATCAAAAAGAAAAAATACAGCAACAATAGCGGCAACAACCACGCAATACCAATAATAAAGCTGGTACGGTTAATACGAGATGAAAACACGAAGTGATTATAGCATATAGCCATAACGTTTATGCTAAACTTAAATCAACAATATATAAGGATATAAAACATGAAACGAAATCAGAGTGGGTTTAGTGTCATAGAAGTAGTCATGGCAATTGTTATTGTTGGACTACTTGGAGTAGTTGGGTGGATGTATTGGACAAATATTGGTAATGGGACTACCAATACCCATACAGCCACAACGCAAGAAACAGAAACAAAAACAAAGACATCCGCACCAACGCCCACTCCATTACCCCTAAAAACATATAAGCTCAAGACGCAACCGCTCGCTTTTGATTATCCCGCCACCTGGAGTACACAAGCGACACTATACACCGGTAAGGGCAGCGTCAATTCTGAAAGTGTAGAGGTATCATCTCCTGATGGATTTACATTACAACTTGGTACATTTGGCGATGGTCTTGGTGGAACCGGTCCCTGCGATAGAAGTATTTCTGATTTCAAGTACGAGGGAAGCGTTGACCCAACCCTAAAGAGCGATAACGGAATCGTGAGTTACATGCTAGATAAAAAGACTTTCATACTAAATATAGCTGGAAAAACTCTTGATGAGGCAAAAGAGGACTGTAGAGGCTATCAAGAAATCATAAGCCTAAGGCGTATCCTTACGGGTAGTGAAAACGGCGAGATGGGCGAAGAAACAGCAACTAATCTCGTCTTTGGTACGAATGTACTATTCCAAAGTGTAGTTTCGGCCACAAAACCAAATGACTCCATATACAAAGAGGCCGTCGCAATACTAAAAAGCTTACGAAAAATATAAATCACTAAATCGTCATTCGTGAAACCAATAGCCAGCCGTCGATTAGCAGCTCATCCCAAGAAACATATATAAACCTCTCAATATAGGCTATAATTACATAGTGATTGAGATATTACCAACCATATTTACAAACTTTGCGCTAGGTGGTGGCGGAGGTAGTTCAAGCATTGGCAGCGGAAGCGCGGAGGATATTATTGCATTGATAGGATACGTACCTAGCTACTACGCGGGCAAAATAGTAAAGCGGCTATTACCTCGCAAGGCAGAGCTTATCGTTAGCTCGCTAACCGCAGCTACGCTAAGTCTTCTACTACTATGGATATCCTATAAATTACGCGGAAGCTACACCTTCATGGCCCTTATTATCATTGGTATCTGGGCGGGTTGGGCTGCGGTATTCTATGATGCGTGGGATAAAATAAAAGCTAAATCAATTCACGCAAAACAAAAATTAAGCATCGCTGCGTCACATGACACCACATGGACGGAAGATTCATTGCGAAAACTCGCACAAGACACCTTTATTCGCTATCAAAACGACTGGACAAACTTCGATATCCAATCAATTCAGTCATACACAACAAAAAGGTATAGCGAACATGCAAGCGTACTGCTGCGGATACTCGTAGAGATGCGGCGAAAAAACGTCATCACAAATATCGATATTGTCGATAGCGAATTCGTAGAAATAAATGACGCCACCAACAATAGAGAAGATAGCTTCAAAATTGCTATAAAAGCCAAGGCAAACGACAGTATTATTGATATCAGTACTGATACGGAAAAAGAACTATTCACAAACAATAATGAGGTTATAGAGTGCTGGACGTTTGTACGAAGCGAGTCTACATGGCTATTGGATAGAATTGATCAGAGTACGGCAAGCGTGACCTTGCAAGACAAATCTATAGAAGATTTTGCGCAATCAAGAAATATGCATTATTCAGTCGATATGGGTTGGCTTTTCTTTCCAGGCAAGGGTGTGTTTTTCTCAGGCGGCGCCTTTGGTGTAAGTGACATCAATAATCATACGGCAGGCATCTTTAACGGTCATCTTGTCCAACTATATACGTACAGCCACATGGCAGGCTTCCCGGCATACATAGTCGCGCAGATCAATCTACCTAAATCCTATGGTGGAATTTGCGTCAGGCAAAAGAAGTCATCATTTTGGACAGCAGGGGCACCACCTCAAAAACCCCCAAAAGACTACAAGCAGTACACAATGGAGTGGGGAGACTTCAATAAGCGATACGAAGTACTCGCGACAGATCCAGATCGTCTTGCATTATTCGAGCTTTTGAACCCTGGCTTCATGGCATATCTTTACGACGCAAACCCAAAAATATGTATAGAAGTAACCGATAATATTGTGTACCTATATAAGAGTTGTGCACAACAAAAACAAGCAGTGCCCCTAGATGAATACGAAAAGATGTTCACGATACTTGAAAAAGCCTACAAAGAGCTAAAGCTCTAGATTATTAAGGGTATAAACATAAAAAACAGCCCTCGAGAATCAAGAATGATCCTCGAGGGCTGCACCGTACAACATACGTCAGGATTACGGAATGGTCGGGGTGTAGCCATTGCAGCTAGCAAGCCCCCACGCGTATCCGCTAAACATAGCGAAGGCACGTTCGTAGCGCGTGCCGTGCGTATCGCCCGGCTCGCCGTGCGACTCGATCATGATTGCGAGTTGCCAAAATCCATTGACGTCCCCAAGACCGAGATTGATACCCTCCCGGGTCACAAACCACTTGAGCCATGCGCCACCGACACAGTCGGCGCCATTTTCATATGCCTTGCTACTAAACCGAATTGCTGGATTCATCACATGCTGCAGATGGTGCCCCCATTCGTGCGCCACAAGCACAGCAGCGGCAAGACGATTGGTGCCGTCATTGAAATATTCAGCTTGGCTATAGCCGATATACGCCACACTGTCGCGAGGACAGTAGTAATAGGCGTAGTAGGCAGTCGCCTGACCACAAGGACCATAGACCACATCTTGATCTGCGAGATTATGCCATTGCGTCTGCGATAAACCATTCTCAGCGGCAAATTGATTCACCGAATCTTCGGCAAGCAATACAATCTCCTCGCCACTCAACTGCTCGTCTCCTACAATCGTGCCAGCCAATGCAGACTGCATACCCATATCGGCAGCCGCCGAAGTAGAGCCAACCAGCAAAAGAGATGCCCACGTGGCAACAATCAACATAGCGAAACGCTTCATTCTTCTCCTTAAGATGTCGAGGTGCGTATCCGATATGCATCATTGCATAATTGGAATTGAGTATATTATAACACAAAGCATAAATATTTTCAATACCGGCATAAGCTTTTTTGCATCAACTGCTATAATCGTAGCTATGACATCACCTAAAACAATTGTTGTATTCGGATCAGCCGGAAGAGTCGGAAGTCTCGTCACTACTTATTTACTTGAGCAAGGGTACAACGTCGTGGCTTTTGTACACCGACACCACAACCTACCAGATCATCCAAATATTACAATCATGCAAGGTGACATATATGCCAAAAAAGATGTCGACAAAGCACTTGCTAATGCAGATGCCGTCATAAGTACACTTAGCAGCTGGGGTACAGCACGCAAAGACGTACTTCATACAGCCATGCAGCATATTGTGCCTGCCATGAAAATACACGGCATTGATAGAATTATTTCACTGACAGGAGCCGAGGCACGAGCGACAAACGACAAACTAGGTATAATCCATAGATTTGCACATTTCGGCATCAGTATAATCGGCAAAAAAGTGCTCCAGGACGGCGAACTACATATCGCAGAGCTCGAACGAAGTAACCTCAACTGGCTGGTCGTCCGCTCGCCAATCATGCGAAGCGGCGCGTCTCATTCGTACAAACTCGACAACCATCGACCACACCCATGGGCACTCATCAATCGCGAATCAGTAGCACGCGCAATGGTCGATCAAATCACAAAAAGCAACGACAACGGCGCACTGTTCATACACTAAATATATCGATCAACGCACTATTACATAGGGCCGGCGCCGTACGTACCTGGCGCTGGTGGATCTTGCTGTGGAGGGATATTTTGAGTCGGTGGATCGAGCGGATGACTTTCGTCAGCAGAACCCAAGATAAAGGACCTATAATCCGATGTCGCATTATGCAATGACCAGATTTGACTCTGGATATACACGCACGCTATCCCTGTACGCCCAAAATAATGACGGTGAATTTGAAAAAATCTGCACTGCAAATAATGTGCGATACTTTTTAGGAAACAAAATTATCATACAAGATAGGCAAATATACATTTATGACACGGCTAGAAATATTGCAGCCCAGCCTCAAGCCGGCTGCAGCAAGCTCGAGCTAATCAATACGCTGTTCGGCTCAATGTACGAAGATCGCATGATGTACGAAGAATACGAAAACACCATAGATCGCATCATACCCAATCAAGCGGACTAACCTCACATAGCATACAGGGGTGGCGCAATAGCCCGCATAGAGGTATACTATCAGTTATGACAAATCTTGAAAGAAGCCAGACCGACACAGAACCAAAGACATGGTCGTACAACACACGCTACGATGTAGTCAAATGGCCTCAATTATCTACTATCGATGCCGCGAGCCAAGCCGTACAAGATATCGAAAACTACGTTAGTTATATCAATAATGAAATGCCAGACGATTATATGGCCCTCGCACAGATCACTCAAAATCACAATGACAGTACCTGGCTATACGAAATGTCAGA
>JAGQNH010000090.1 GCA_020428185.1 Candidatus Saccharimonadota bacterium
ATCCATAGCCTGGGTGATGAGTGTATCAAATTTTTTGTCAGATAGTTCAACCATATTTACTATATACAGTATAGCAAATTAGTCTTCGCTAAACGAAAACCAATCCGGATCCTTTTCGATATCCTTAACTATTGCATTCCAATGCTTCGTTAAATCTTCACCGCTCATATCATGAAGGAAAGATTCTGCTTCATTTTGTTCATTGGCAATTTCATCTGCTAGACCATTATCAAGTGGATTATGCCGTGTAAAATGGATGCTCTGTCTATTGAAGAAACCCATACTCTACCTACCTACCGTTCACCCGATCAATCGTCTGAATCCATTTCGGAGTTGGTTTCTTTGGGTCGCTATTTTGATGTGAGACAGGAACTTCTTCACTATCTTTAGACTCGTCCACAACAGGAATAACCTCGGTTTGTTTCTCGTCAAATGGTGAACGCTTTTCCATTGCCACTTCAGCCATTTTACGTCGTAGCGCAACAAGTGAAAACGATTCAGGATGTCGAGGAATAGGTTCGGTTTGGACTTCTGGTGTATATTTATTTTCTTTTTGCATATTTTCTATCTTTGTTATGTTATGTATCTATATTAGCATAAGTATTATAAATTGTCAATTCTGTTACACTATATACATGTTGGCATTCAATCACATTCTCGCAGGTTCAATTGTTGGCGCAATATCTCCCGCTCCCCTTGTGCCGGCAGTTGCATTTACTGTCCATTTCATTCTAGACGTATTTCCTCATGCCTATGGAGAAGAGCCACCATACTCACGTTTTCTAAAGATACAAATTGGCGTCGACGCATTTATGAGTGTCTGCGCAATTCTATTCGTGCTCCTTCTATTTCCGGATAGATGGCAGATTATCGGAGTCGGTGCGTTCTTTGGACTACTCCCCGATTTTTTGTGGCTGCTATGGAGAAAAGGGCCAAAATGGCTCGATACCTTTCTCGACTGGGCACACTGGATTCAATGGGGCGAACGGCGATACGGCTGGATATTTGATGCATTTTACGGTATGTTATTTTGCATCACGCTATACCTACTTGCAGGTCAACCCTGGGACTAAATAGTATTATCCCTATGCCGCTTTCTCAAGTGAAAGACGCAACTCAATAGTATCAACTGTAGCGACCGTGGCATACGCATATGTTTTAGTTGTTAGATCAATAGCCAACGTTTCTGTGGCAATTGTATCCTTATGCTCAGCAATCGCTTGCTGCAACTCCGAACCATCTGATGACAGGCTCAAATATATGCGATCGTCGACATTAAGACCTGCATCCTTACGAGCAGCTTGAACATGACGAATAATCTCACGCATCAATCCCTCACGCCTTAATTCAGGTGTAATAACGAAATCCAATGCGAGCTCATCACCCTGAATAACATTTTTAACATTCAACTCTTCCTTTAAGATATCTTCGAAATTCACCACCTTTCCAATCGCAGGAACAGTAACGCTCGCTAGTGGCTGTCGAATCTTAACACGCTCCGAAGCTCGTAGACTAAGTGCTTTATTAACATAATCACGGACAGTCTCCATTTCGTCGAGAATTTGCTGATCGACAGTATACTGTATCGGCCAGTCCAACAAATGGACTGAATCGCTACTGCCACCTAATTTCTGATACAATTCTTCCGCCAAAAATGGTGTAAATGGCGCCAAAATCACTGAAAGTTTCATCAATACGTAATGCAACGTACGGTACGCTTCCGCCTTATCACTATCATCTTCACTCTTCCAAAAACGGCGGCGACTACGGCGTACAAACCAGTTGCTTGCGTCTTCAATAAATGGCAGAAATTCACTCATCGCCACTGGCAAATTATATTCATCCATGTGTTTCGTGACGTGCTCATTCAACTGATGTACGCGACTAACTACCCACTTGTCGAGCGAATTAGTAAGGTCATCTGGATTCAATGAAAATGGCTTGGTCGAATCAAAATCCCAGCCATCGACTTCTGCATACATCGTAAAGAAATCATACATATTCCAGATCATACTGAGCTTACGGGCAACGTCACCGACATCTTTGTCCTGTAGCGAAAAATCTTCGCCACTCAATACCGGGCTCGACATCAACAAGAAACGCAAACTATCAGCACTAAACTTATCCATCAGCTCGTTCGGGTCTGTGTAATTACCGTAGCTTTTGCTCATCTTGCGACCGTCATTGCCGGCAAGTGTACCTGTAGTGATGACATTGCGGAACGAGCTTTCGCCAAATAGACCGACACTCACGACATGCATGTAATAAAACCACGCGCGCACCTGGCCGATATATTCTACGATGAAATCGCCCGGGAAATTCGCCTCGAACTTTTCTTTGTTTTCGAACGGATAATGGAACTGTGCGAATGGCATACTACCCGACTCAAACCAGCCATCAAGCACCTTCTCGATACGCTTGTAATGAACACCGTCCTTATCAAATTCGATAGCATCAACCCAGGGTCGATGGTAATCCTCTAGCTCAACACCACTTAATTCTTTCAGTTCGGCATAGCTACCCACGACAATTTGCCGCTTCTCTCCATTCTGATCGACACCTTCCCATACCGGCATAGCTGTCGCCCAGAATCGATCACGACTCAAATTCCAATCCGGTGCTTGCTCGATATTCTTTTCAAACCGACCGTGCTTCAGGTGCTCTGGAAACCAATTTATTTGCTCACTATTCTTCTCCAACATCAATTGTTTTTGCCCCTGCACGTCAAAGAACCAACTAGGATGTGCACGATACATTAATCGTGTTCCGCAGCGATGACAATGTGGATAAGGATGGCGGAT
>JAGQNH010000091.1 GCA_020428185.1 Candidatus Saccharimonadota bacterium
AGCTTCTGTGAGAAGAGCTTGGACCGAGTTTGATTCTCGGCATTCCGACAAAGAAATTATAGTACTAATACGTCTAAATTTAGTTTCAACGTACCTGATACAATACAAAGATGGAATTTGGTGAACGTGCTCGTCAAAATGAAAGAAAAGAGGGTGTTCGTGGTGTTGAGCAAGTACTCCTACCCCCATTTGGAGAACAAAGAAAGTTGACCGAAGAACTCATTTTGTCGCACGAGAGCGCGATACTCGAAGATTTTGCAGGTTTTCGACGATTGGCAGATCAGAGGTTGGTAAAGAATCCTGAAATTTCCACAGGAGGATATGAACATCCGTATCCTATTGGGCGGTGTCGGGAGATTAATGACTACGTCTTCGATAGTTTGGCTTCAAATATTAATAATCCGACCCTGTATGGCGTGCGAGCAATTCGTAAGTTCATGCATGCCGGTGGTCTGGTACGGAAGGTGTATGTTATTCAGAATCAGCGCTACTTTCAAAATGCCATCCAGATAGGTACGGCACTTCTTGATGTGGCAAACGATACTTTCGATCGAACGAAACCGGCGATTAGTTTTTCCGAAACACCAGAGGAGGGCGGCTATGAAATGATACGCTCAGTTGAGCAATTTGCGCAGATGGCGGAAGTATACTGGGGGGATCGTGCATATCCAAATATATACTTGCCGGCACTTGCCCCGCGGTATCCGGTACTATTGCGTCGCTCACTTTCCTTAAAAAATCCACGTCAGCAGTTTGATCGTGACGGCTTGTTTTTAGACGGTGCAGCATTAGCATTGTTTAACATGAATCGGTTACAGATAACCACAGATGGTTGGTTATTTAAACTCACACGGCAGTTTTTGTTCGATAGTTCGTACGCCGGCCGTCGGTTGCCCGCTGAAGCATACAAGGCATTGCTTGACTCGCCCCAACTCAAGGCTTTAGGTAAGTTTTCAAATAACGAACTATTTGTTTCTGATGATGCTGAGCGTGCGCGGGAATATCTTGACGCGAATTATTTTAAAGATGAGACAGTCTTTGCAAGTCTGCCGAAACGACTGAGTAACATTGCCTCGGTGCAAAAGCTGTTTCAAGGTCGTCCATTGGTTATGTTTCCAAGTCGTGCCAAAGATAATGAACAGGAGTAGTGTTATTTTTGTCAGACTTCAGCACTGTAATCCTGGCGTTTGTATTTGGTGGCAATTTGATATTGTTACGCAAAAGGTTTAGCATTTAGAATTCGGGTTATGGACGAATTATTTCTCTATCTCGGTATCTACATCATCGTACTTTTTGTGATGAGTTGGTGGATTGGCCGGAAGGAGACAGAAGAGGGTTTTTTAATTGCTGAGCGCAATCGTCCATGGTGGCAGGTGGCTTGTTCAAAGTATGCAATAACTATAGGTGCGGCATGGTATGTTGCATATACTGCATTTGCCTACGAGTATGGGCTCAATGTTCTCACGCTTCTCATCGGACTTGTCTTTGGGTATGTATTTTTTGCCTGGTGGGGTGCACCACGGATCAAACGGTATTCAGAAGAGGGTGGTGGCTTCTACACGATGCACGAATTTGTGAAGAAACGCACAGGAAGTACACACGCAGAATTTCTCGCCAATGGAGTAGTACTTCTCTACGTTACCATGTTTCTTTTTGTTGGCGTTGTTGCTGGCGGTACGCTCCTTGAGTCTTATGGGTACGTGACGTATGAACAAGCAGTCGTCCTCACACTTCTCGTAGTAACCGGGTATGTTCTTCTTGCAGGGTTCAAAGCGGTCATTCTTACCGATGTGCTCCAGGGAACTATTATGCTCGGTCTGCTTTTGGCCATCGTGTACTCATTTGTGGGACAATCCACTTACTCATTTGCTGAAATTGCAGAGAGTCGGCCAATTGATGCACTTACCGTGGCAATGTTTGGCATTTTTGGCCTCATCGCTACCTTTGCAGCACCTGACCGATATCAGCTCAGCTATGCCGGCAAAAGCAAAATAACTCTCCAATGGGTATTTGCTGCTGCAGCTGTGCCAGTATTTCTCTCCGCAATTGCACTCGTTGGTATTGGGACAGTGATGTATCTTGTAAATCCTGGTCTTGAAGGAGCGGAGGTTTTCCCGACAGCGATGACGCAGGTACTGAGCCCAGAATTTGCTTCATTGGCGATAGTGATGTTT
>JAGQNH010000092.1 GCA_020428185.1 Candidatus Saccharimonadota bacterium
AAAATATATCGTGAATCCGTAACCACAAACGATCAATCAGACGATCCATCAGGGGGTGGCGGAACATCAACGCCGACTCCAACACCAACTCCAACGCCGACTCCAACGACCAGCTCCTCTACGAAATCACCTACAGCAAGTAACAACTCCAAGAATTCGTCGTCAGACAAAAATGACGAGGATACCGCAGCTCCTACGGTGAAATTTGGTCAATTCTCGACGATCAACATAACCGACCCATACGGTGGGAGCTTGCTCAATCCAGCAACTCTCCAGGAAACCACTTCGCTACGAGGAGCAACTGGCACTACATATGGATTGCTGGTTGCAGCAATTGTCATACTTTTCGGAGTCAGCATATTCGTCGTCTACCGATTGCGACAATCGGGCCTGAGGAAGCGTATTATCCTGGTTGTCACGTTGCCATCAATCATACCAATGCTTGGGCTTGGATTTGTTGGGTACCAGCAGTTAAGCGGCATAGTGAAAAACACTCTCAGCGGACAGCTGCAGACCGCATCGCAAACCTCTGCATTGAAGTTGCAGAGAGAATTTAGCATACGCAACACCATCATTACCCAAAATGCAAAAGTAATCTTCCAAGTAAAAAGCCAATACGAAAATCAGCTTAGGACATTGTCTAAGCAGGAAAAAAGCTGTGAAAAGATCGTCAACACAAACGTACCTACGGCGAGCTACGACAAAATCACAAGTAGCGAAACATGCCTGCCGTTCATGGCAGGGTTTGCTCAGCTTCTTCGTTACTCAAGCGCCTCTCTCGATGACTACCTAGCCGCACTACACAAGGGTGCAAAAAATGCAAAGACAAACATCATCGCACAGCAAACACAACGAGAAAACGAACTGCTCAACTCACTACGAAATTATTTCCCAGATTTACTCGAACTCGATATAGTCGATGCGAGCAAAAATGCAAACATCGTCACGCTACTTCCGCGCACCGACCCGAATCAACCAACAACCATCGAAGCTCACAAAGACCTCGTCCTTGCCGCTAGCTCAGAGAGCCAGTCTACCCTCGAAAGGGTTGGCACTACAAGACAACTACTTCTTACGTATCCCGTAGTCAATGATGACAACAAGAAAACTACTCTTGGCGGTGTTATCGCCGCCTATAATCTAAATGACTCTTTTGTGACCTCAATATTAAAATCGACTCCAAAATCATACAGTTCAGACAAGGTCTACATCCTCTCGACAGCAGGCGATCTCATCGCACCCTACGACACAAGCAATCAAGAACTTACAAAAAGCGAAATTATCAAATTAGCCACGACACCTCCTGGCACAGTGTACGACCTGCAGCTTGCCGATACGACACTCACGACTAGAACTGCACCAGTGCCAAATACAAACTGGGTTGTCGCGGTGGGTGCGCCCCCTAATGCCGTACTCGCACCATTCTCCGGCATACAACAAACCGCACTACTTGCAATTGCAGGATTCTTACTACTATCGCTACTACTGGGCGTCTGGTTTGTCGGTAGAATCGCAAATGAAATTGACATGCTATTCCACGGCGCCTTGCAGTTTGCAAAAGGAAAATTCGATCATCGTATCAACCTTAAGAGCAAAGATGAGCTACAAGCACTCGGCGATACAATGAACAAAATGGCAACTGAGATAAAGGACGCTCAGACAGCACTCATACAAAAAGACAAGGACTTCATCAATGTCGCTACACACGAACTCCGCGCCCCGCTTACATCTGCTATCGGCAACCTCAGCATGGTAGTCGACGACAAAATGGGCAAGGTAGACGAAACTGCACAAGGCCTCATCAACCAAGCATATCTTAGCTCTCAACGACTCCGCGATATCGTCAACGACATGCTCGATATCGCACGACTTGAGTCAGGGCGTTCAGAATATCAGCTAGAGGACCTCGATATCAAGACCCTCACGCAAGCAATCGTAAACATGCAATCTATCCCAGCCAAACAAGCTTCAATCACATTGAAGTATGATCCTGCCGCGTCTACGCCCCATGTAAAAGCGGACAAAAACAAACTCCAGATAATTATCTCCAACTTCGTCAGTAATGCCGTGAAGTACAATCGGCCAAATGGTACGATCACCGTCACTCATAAAATAGACGGTGCTATGCTTGTTACGTCAGTTGCCGATACGGGTCTTGGTATTCCCGAAGATCAAAAAGCTCATATGTTTGAAAAGTTCTACAGAGTGCAAGACAAAGATAGGATAAACGTACCAGGCACCGGTCTCGGCCTCCATATCACAAAACAATTTATCGAAGCGATGGGTGGCAAAGTCTGGTTTGAATCAACACACGGAAAAGGCACGACGTTCCATTTTAGCCTTCCTGTATCAAAATCAGGCCCTACGAAAAAATAATCACCACGATCACACACGCACTTTGCTATACTAATAAAAACCACTAGGAATATACATGAGATTTATAGTTTACGGAATTATCATTACGGTTGTATCGACACTGCTACTGCATCACGTATTTGGCGTTGGCAAGCCCAAAGACAATCACGACGACAACGATAAATAACCACTACTACAGGTGGTCGACATGTGGCGGAGGCATACGTTGCGCAGCCCCGCCCTGTGCCTGACCCGGAGGCTGTATCGGTGTTGCACGGAAGCAGCTAACCGAATATGGAAAATCTTTTGTCATAACATAATGATATGTCGTCTTCTCTTTGCCACCAATCATCACCATACTTGTGATTCCGTGACACTCATCTAAGTCATTCGTAGTTAAGACATTGCCAGTAGAAACGGTCGGGCCAGTTATTGGAAAACCATCGAGCGCGTAGCCAATAATCGTATGCACGCTAACATCCTTGATACATTCAGAGAGAGTGTGATAATGATAGGATCCTTGTTTTTCGGGGTGACCACTACAATGATCTTGCACTTCCCATGCCCCCGCATCACGTCCACCTGCATCGAATGCATTAAACAATGCGACTCCTGTAAGCATGACGCCAACTTGGCCCCCGACACATTGAGGATCCCCATACTGCGGGTTGCTATTCAGCGAATAGGTAAACGACTGAGCTGAAATGCTATTTGGATTCCTATCATAACTATAGGCAGGATCTGTAGTAGTAATCGGAAATGTGCCAGTAGTATGATTGAGTGGCAAATCATTCGTACTAATTCTTCGTACGCTACCACTTACAGTATTCGAGAAATCGCCTTTCCAACTGACATTCCCGCTAACGCTGATCTTTTTGCCAGTATCGTACTTTGTATCATCGTGCACAAACCATGGGCCTCGCACACTGGCACCGGCCGCCGCCTGTCCAGACACCATACTCCCAACATACTGCGAGCATGCATATACGTAGCCTTTTTTTGCACCAGATGTCGTGTACTTACTATCGCCGACAGGCAATACGCCGTTTTCGTACGTGTCGCCGTACTGCTTGCTGGTATCGAGTACGTAGCCTTGTACTAACGGACTCTGCATCGCGGACGACGAAGGCACTGGTGTCGCTTCAATGTTACTATTCGTCAAAGCGGGCGTCGCTGATTGATATATCACAATAGCTGCCGCGCCAGCGACAAGCAACACTCCAACAATGAGAGCAACTAATTGTTGTCGTCTTTTTTTATTTTTTGGCTCTGGCACAAAAGGAGGATGATAACCAGGTGAGGGCTGCTGATCATTGTACATACGCTTAGTGTAGCATGTAGACTTGTCATCAAAAAGTAAGCGTGTATTATAGCCATAATGACCGAAGCATTGCCGAGCCATATCAATCATCTCCCGCACTATTCATACAAGCCCTTTGATTTTGTCGAGCAGATGAGCCACGTACCGACAGCTACGTACATCGTCAACGCCGAAAAAAGACTAACTGCGCTGTACCGCAATGGCGTACAAACTATCAGCAATCACATAGATACATACGAGCTAGAGCTCAATACTGCACTCGACACCGACTCACATATCTACAAAGAAGTATCCGCAACAGGGCATATCATCGACCATGCAAAACGTCTTATTTCGGTCACGAACATGCCCTGTATATACGGTGGCATTACATTCTCACCCGTGTCGCGCAGCGGCGAAACGGCATACCAAGCCGCATATATACTCATCAAAAATACACCCGCATCAGCAGATGAAAGCGAACAATACTTGATGCCAATCGATCTTGCCGACTCAATCAGTCTTGCACAACGCGCCACCCCGGACTTCGACCCAGACAATCTATTGTTTCAAATTAAGGGAATCGCAGAGCATAGCAAACACTACAGACAAGACAGCACCTTTCAATCGAAGACACAAATGGAAAAAATGTATCTCATCGAGCAAACGGCTCGCGAATATACTCATTTACTACAGCCGTATATAGACCAACGCATGCCTCTGCTTATTGACGCCGATTGCTATACAATCTTCAATCCTCATGAATCTAAACGAAGCGAACAGCGACATCAACAAAATAAAGACCCAAAAAAGCGCCATATAATCGCAGGCCGTTTGACAGAAGTAACATTCAGAACCCTCCATGCCTTAAACCCGAATGTTCCGCCACTACTAGTCATTGATAACGTCGAAAAAAATAGTCGATATGAGCTGCCATTAAATGCAGACATTGCTCATATCATTCCACTGCATACTACTGTTTGCCGTTGATATCATGACCGCCAAACTTATTGCGCATGGCAGCAAGAAGTTTCGTAGAGAAGTCTACCTCTCCCTGCTGTGAAGCAAGTCGAACATCAAATGATGCCTGAATCGCAGGCATAGGTATGCCAAGCTCTTTTGCAGTCTCTAATGTCCAGCGAGCTTCACCACTTTCTGCGACAACACCCTCGATGCCACTTAGATCTGGATTCTCGTGAAGAGCCTGACGCGTCAAATCATTCAACCAGCTTGTCACAACACTCGACTGTTGCCATACGTCTCCAGCCGCCGCTAAGTCGAGATCCTTGTATGGACCCTCGCGCAATACTCGATACCCCTCGGCAAGTGATTGCATCATGCCGTATTCGATTGCGTTGTGCACCATTTTGACAAAGTGTCCGGTGCCGTTTTCGCCGAAGTGCTGATGTCCGCCACGAGGAACTGCAAGCGTATCAAGTACCGGTACCACCAGTTCATACGCGCTCTTATCACCGCCAACCATCATCGAGAAACCGTTTTCAAGGCCCCATACGCCACCCGATGTACCGATGTCGAGAAGTTGGCTACCTGCAGCCGTAACACGCTCTGCACGTGCCTTGTCGCCACGATAATCACTATTGCCGCCGTCGATAATAACACTGCCTTTGGGAAGTAGCTCTAGCCATTCGTCAATTTTGCTATCGATCACATCTGCCGGAAGCATGATCCAGAGCACAACTGGCTCTCCGCCAAATGCATCAACGACATCTTGGTCTGTATATGCAGGAATCGCACCATATGCTTTGGCCTCGTCTACTTTTTCTGCGCTACGATTGTGCGCTACGACCGTATGTCCATTTTCGTGTAATTTTCGGGCAATCTGTCCGCCCATACGCCCTAATCCAGAGATAGCTATTTTCATATACACTATTGTATCATTTGCGTCGCAATATCAAGGCGCATCGAGTAGGTAGGTATAGCTTTATCCGATTGTCTGCAATATAGTCCATCGAGCTATCGACTCTATCAAAGCCACCAAATACCACATCGTCAGTCGACAATATGACGCGATACGTGCCACTTGGTACCTTGATGCCATAATCCGTAAATGATTTGGTAGGGTGAAAATTAAATACAAAAAGCAAGTCACCACGAGTAAATGCGACAACGTGGTCTTCATCATTTGTCACAACATATTCAGGACTGTCTTTCATTTGCTCCACTATATACATGAGGGATCTGTCAAAGTCACCTAAATAGTGGTATTTGAGCTTTTTGTCATCTGCAAGATTCCATTGGCGACGCGCATACGCAAACGACCAGTCGTTGCCCTCGCGAGGGAAGTCGATCCACTCCGGATGACCGAATTCGTTACCCATGAAGTTCAGATAGCCGCCATGATGCAAACTAGCAGTAAATAACCGGATCATTTTGTGCAAGGCAAGCGCCCTATCGATAGTCAGACTTTCATCGCCAACCATCATGTGATCGTACATATCTTTGTCAGCTAGGCGAAAAATGAGCGTCTTGTCACCAACTAATGCCTGATCATGACTCTCAGCGTAGGTAATAGTCTTTTCTTCCGGCCGACATTGGTTCAATTCGTGGAATAGGTGAGAAACATTCCAATCCTCATCTTTTTTATCTTTGACATATTGTATCCAAAGATCTGGTGTACCCATACTGAGCCGATAATCAAACCCGACACCACCGTCTGCTGTCGCAGCAGCCAGACCCGGCATACCACTCATATCTTCGGCGATTGTCAGCGCGCTCGGCTTCACTCTGTGGATCAGCTCATTTGCGAGTGTCAGGTAGGCGACGGCATCACGGTCAACATCTTTAAAATACTTGCCATAGTTATCAAAAGCCATGCCGAGTCCATGATGTGTGTAGAGCATACTCGTCACACCGTCGAAACGAAATCCATCGATATGAAATTCATCAAGCCAATAGCGGCAATTGCTCAGCAAAAAATGAGCGACTTCCGGCTTGCCATAATCAAACACGCGAGAATCCCACTGACTATGATTGCCCTTGTCACCTGCATGAAAAAATTGCGTCAGTGTACCGTCATAGCGACTTATGCCTTCGGCTTCGTTTTTGACAGCGTGCGAATGAACGATGTCCATAATCACTCGAAGCCCTGCTTGATGAGCGGCGTCAACCAAAGCTCGTAGATCATCCGGCGTGCCAAATCGCGAACTTGGCGCAAAAAAACTCGACACATGATAACCAAAACTCCCATAATACGGGTGCTCCGCAATGGCCATTAATTGTATCGTGTTGTACCCCGCAGCCTTGATACGCGGAATGATATTTTTCGTAAACTCCTTGTATGTACTTACTGCCTCCTTCTCGCTACTCATCCCAATATGTGCTTCATATATTCGAGGTGGGCCCGCCGGTTGCGCAAAATCTTCATCGTGCCAACTATATTGCTTTGATGGCGCCCATACGACTGCATCAAATAATTTCGTCTCTGCATCTTGCACGACATACGTAGCCCACGCAGGCACCCGATATCCGCTGCCGCCATCCCAGTACATATGCAATTTATAATGATCGAGATGATTGAGGGCAATCTCCGGAAGATGTAGCTCCCACTCACCATGATCTTTTTTGACAAAAGCATAGGTCGGATCATCTTTCCATTTCGAAAAATCTCCGTGTAGATATAGCTGTGTTGCATTGGGCGCCCACTCGCGCAACACCCAGCCCGATGCGGTGCGATGCAAGCCAAAATGCAGATGACCATGTGCAAATTCTTTGACGGTCATGTCGCCCAAGATACGCCCCGCGTATTCGGATACATACTGCAAACGAGAGTGTATCTTTTTTTTGTACGGGCCGAGCCACGAGTCAATAGTCGTGAGTCGTTCAGTACTCGGCAAAAATGATTTTTTCATTAGCATTATCATACCACGTCAAGACACAAAACAGCGCCCGCAACTATGGTTACGGGCGCATGTTTTATTCGCAGATTGCTATGACTATATCAATAGATTAGCAAGGTGCGTCGCCTGGAGTCCAGTACTGTGAACCGTCAGGTGCAAAGCATGGTGCTTCACCCCAGAAGCTTGGCTGAGATAGATGAACCGGTGGCTCTACTGGAGGATACGGCAATACATCTTCAAATACATCTCGTGGTGCAGGTCCGACAATATTCAAATCTGGAACCACTGGACCACTTTCTGGAAGAGGTGCTGGTGGGTTCAAGACGTTCGCTGGATCATCTTGAGGAGCAATGAAATCAAAGAATGGAGTGCCGACCGGACCTGGATCAACACCAACTTCTTGGATTGCCTGGTTGATGCCACTATTGCGGTCATCTCCGTAGATCTGATAGTTCACGCCATCACGTTGTACTTCAGTGTAAGGCTCGTTGCCAATGTTTGGAATACGGTGGTCTTGACCAACACGTGCAAACTTTGTGATTTGCTCACCGAGATTCAATGGAGCAACATTCATAGTCGCGTATGGATCGCCTGCATCAAACACCTGAGTAACACCAGGAACTGGATGTAGCTCTGCAGCGGTAGGGATATTGAGCATACCCTTAGTGATTGGTGTAATAACGCCAGCTAGTGGATGATTCTGAATACCTACTGGATTCCAGCTGTCACCGACTGCAACAATGTTGATATTACCAGGAAGTACGCCGCCGTTGTTTTCTGCGAGGCGCATCGCTGCCCAGTCGACAACACCTGCACCAAGTGAGAATCCTTCAACATTCACCTGGTCCCAGCTGTTCGCGTAGTACGCATCGACAACTTTTTGGCCACCATCAGCGATAGATACACCAGTTTGTGTGCCGAAGCCATCATCACAGATAGGCGCCATTGACGCAGGGTAGTTAATCTGGATATTATTTGCGCCGAAATCATATCGTCCATCCTGGATAGCACGATCGACAGGATATTGACTATTCTTGTCGCCACAGCCACCAACATAGATATTTGTGTCTGCGTTACTAATGCCACTGCCACATGCTAGTGCAATTGCTGCGCCACCGAGTCCAGCAGCTATAGCCTTTGGAAGTAAACTCGATTTTCGCTCGTTGATTTTAACGTTTTCGCCAGATGCAATCCTTGCCTTTGGCATAAAAGTGCCTCATTTCCCCCACGCCAGTTACAAATTGTAGTGGTGAGAATATATTATTTTTTTGAATGTGTCAACAGCAAAAATTATTGCAAAATAACAGTAGTGTAACACCTTGGATGGATGAAATACCTTATATACACATCACTGTCCAGATTACTTTCATCAAACAGTTTAAGACGACACATTGGCTGCAAACTGTTTTTTATACAACAAAAAACTGCATTCTAATGCAGTTTTTTGTGCAAGGCATCGATACTATCGCTGGCGTAAGTTTCGCAAAAATTGTCGCACAGGTCCGTCGCCGCTACCAAGATTCGGAAGAATTGGTGCTGGTGGTGGAGTTGGGGCAGGAATAAACGGAGCTGGCGCTGGGGCTGGAGCAGGGGCAGGAATATTTAAATTACCTAGAAAGTTATTTACTGCGTCTCTTATCGGAGTAGGAGCTGGCGCTGGAGCAGGTGGAATAAATGGGACAGGGGCAGGAGTAGGGACTGGAGCAGGGGCAGGCGGTGTAGGTATATGATGAATTCGTGGCTCTGGCAACTGAATATTAATACCTGCACCCTTTAGTCCATCGTTGATAATGTCACGAACAGGATGATTTGTTTCTGATGGAATATACTCTTTCACCGTATTAGCCGCATTTTGCAGTTCGCTCTGAATAGCCTGCGAATTTTCACGCATAGTTGCTGGATTGTTGACAATTTCTGCAAACTGATCCGGGATTTTTTGCAAATCCAAAACATTTTGCAAGTCCTCTGTTCGTTCTGGTGTCATGACGCCATTAGTTACGTCTCGTGCGATAGTCGAATCATAGCCGGTATTAAACTTGATAGTGTCGTCTATGAGTGCAGCTCCGGCCTGAGTAACATTCGTCGCATCCGTATAGACAGGTTCTGTTGCGCCTGGTGGCGTGTACGGCATCGCTGCCTCCATAAATGCCTCAGCTTGAGGGGACACGTACATACCCTGATTACGCGCAAATCGAAGCAACGGATCGTTGATACCCTGCGGATCACCCCATACCTCATATGTCACACCATCTTTTTCGTACGAATACATCAAAACGCCGTTTTCAGGACCCACAACCGTATGCCCAGGTCCAACTGCCATCTCACCGAGCTTCAAAAGTGACTGGTTGCCGCCATTGCCAAAAGCATCTGCGATATCCGTGCGGACAATGATATTTGCCCCAGGAGGAATTGGCTGGTCTGTCTCTATGCCCAATCCCTTCAAGATAGGG
Organism: Candidatus Saccharimonadota bacterium; assembly: GCA_020428185.1. Taxonomy (GTDB): domain Bacteria; phylum Patescibacteriota; class Saccharimonadia; order Saccharimonadales; family Saccharimonadaceae; genus UBA2112. The sequence continues at coordinate 9,963 of JAGQNH010000092.1, forward strand.
TCAACAGCCTGTACGCCTACATTCTTACCAAGACCCAAGTCACCGCTAGGCGTACCTGTCAAAATCACCGTGATATTATCTGGTACTCGTCCACCATTATTGTCAGCAATTTGGTTTAATCCACGAAGCGTCGCCTCAGTACCTTGAGAAAAGGCAAAAATACGTACTGGAGCACCGCCTGCGTCATACACGGCATCAACAATCTTTTGAGCACCTTCGGCATCCGAAGCTGTCATCGGCAAAGTATCTCCAGGCAAAGGTGCCATTTGCGCCGACCAATAGATTGGAACGTTGTTGTTTTCTGGATTATATAGCCCCGCATCATCCAACATTCCGACATATCCACTTGCTACAGGATCACCTTGCGTATGGCCTCCTACTATGATGTCGGTCGACTGCACGGTATGTTCATAGGGGAGCGTTTCATACGGAATGGCTTCAGTGCGAATAGAATTCCCGGAATACATGCTCATGCCGACGGACGCGAATCTTTCGAGTGCGATCGCACCCAAAAACGCGACCGGTGTCCATGATGCAATCTGATATTGATTGCGACGAAGTAGTTTATAACCACGCTTAAATACATTGTCGCTACTATCTTTTGCATATTTTTCACGAAGAAGCTTATTTCGCTCGTACACTTCCTCTTCACTTGCTGATCCAGGGAAGGCGCCAAGAGCTTTCGTCACGCCATTGACGTATGCAACATTCAACGAACGCCCAAGACTTGCGACACGACCAAGTGCGCGCCGAATACGACCCATACGAGGCGCTTCATCTTCTGTCTCTTCTTGTTCTGGTTCCGACGCGCTATCAACTTCGCTGTACAATTCATCATTCACAGCCTCTTGCGGCAATTCCAAAGTTTCGTCAATAGACATTGACCATGCTTCGACAGACTTAGTCTCGCGAGCCACCTTGGCATGGGGATTGATAACCATACGACCATCAATAATTTCATCTGCCTTTAGGCGATATATAGCGGGCGTCTTGCGATCTTCATTGCTACTATTCATAGATTGTTCTTCCGTCTCAAATACATCACCTTGATATTCGAACATTTCATCAAGGTT
>JAGQNH010000093.1 GCA_020428185.1 Candidatus Saccharimonadota bacterium
GACTGGGCGCGAAGCCATGGCTATCAGTTTGGACTTTTGCGCGCCTCAGACGGCCCCAACAAACTCAATATGAATACGTGGGTCGACGTCGTGCCGGTGAGCAAAGCTCGCTATTGGAATGGATAAAATCACGGCATACCCGCTTGTCATACACGGCAAGCGGGTTTTTATTAGTTTTGAATATGCGGTTTGATGACCGCCCAGATTTTTTTTGAGACAGTTGCAGGCGTACCGACTGCTGAAATGATTGGAACAGCATAGCGCTCCGCAATGTGCGGATAGGCCTGTTGGACTCGTGATTGGAAATCGTTGCCAAGTGACTCAAAGGCATCGGGAGTTTCAAGTTCGCCGCGCGAATCAATACGTCGCTGACGTTCGGTTTCGTTCTCGAGGTTGAGAATAACGGCAATATCGGGTTGCATATAGCGCTCATCGGTTGCAAGGAGTGTTTGCGCATGAATCAGGTTGAGATCGAGCCCTTTTCCGTACCCTTGATAGGCTTCGGTTGAGTAGTAATTGCGCGATGCAATAACCCATTTGCCTAATGCGAGCGCAGGGATGGCTTTGCGATGCCATTTTTCGTGTCGGGCGGCACTGAATAAAAATAAATCTGTCAGAGGATTCCGCTCGAGCGTGCCGTTTTTGATGATTGTCCGTAGTGCATCAGCTATCAAGATATCTTCATTACCGTCTTTGGGATCGAGAGCAGGCTCGCTAAACTCTACTGAGTCGATAGAATACGTTGCTAACCTTTCTCGTAAGATATCGACCTGTGTTGATTTGCCTGTACCATCGTGGCCTTCGATGACAATGTATCTACCGGTTTGTTCTGACATAGTGTGTCCTTACATGTATTTTGGATTTAGACCAGTCGGAACTGGTGGTAATTCGATTTCATCTTTGTAGGCACGCGGGAGCATCTGCTCCGGTGTCCATAGCCGTTTGATTTCTGCTAGATCATTTGAGCTAGATGATTGATATTTTCCGGTAGCCTTGGCGTATTCTATATCGACTGGTCCGGTCATCGAGAAGACTATTTGTGCGATACGATAGCCGACTGGAATTGGCACATATTCGTGTTCGTTTAGGTTATTGATTTCCATTGTCCAGCGGTTGATATAGCCGGGGTCGCCCCAGCCAGCACAGAAGCACGCCGCTACGCCGAAACGGCCAGTTGTGCTGCGCGATTGCATGCTAGTCGTTCCCGGTGGTTTGATACCGATAAATTCGTTGGTATGACCAAGTATTCGTTCACCTGGGCGCAAGATGACGATCGGATGGTCGTCGGGTATGCCGTTGAGTTGATCGAGACTATTGAAGCGCTCTAGCCGTTCGTTGCCTTCGGTCTCCGATAGTCGTCCGCGTTCCATGAGGGCAATGATTTCTCGGCCTATTTTACCGCGCACTTCAGATAGCGGGAGGGCTTTTTTGGCCTCGCCAAAATAGCGCTCAACATCCGCCTTGTCGAAAGGAGTAAATATGCCGCCTACTTGTCGCGCTGTACCAGCATGATAAAAATAATGTCCGAGAGTGACATCGATACTGGAGCCGTTTATTTTGCGGGGCTCTGGGTCACAGACGATATGGCCGATTTCGAGACCGACACGAAGCTCCTTGTCGCTAAAGGTGCCATATCCGATTACGCGATCATTCATAATTCGCACTGGCGTGTTATTGAAATCGGTATCACCAGATGTCGGTATATAGTCGACATTGAAACCTGCAATTTTTTCATACTCTGGCATGTTTATCTCCTAAATATATAAGGCACTCTGCGGTGCCCTCCCTCAACTAAACGTAACCCTATCGTACCACATATTCTGTTGCTTCAAGGTGAATGACGAAAATATCGTGTTGTAAAAATTTGACCAATTAAAAAAGTGGGGCTTTGTAGCCCCACTTTGGTTGATCTAGGGGTTTGGTCTGGCTCCGTAATCCCATTCATATGGAATATCTTGACGATGTTGCCACCAGCCTACGAAGTTACCGAATTGGAAATCATCGTCGGTAATCGGACGTGCGACATGTTCCAAAGGTGACATATGTCCGCCCTCTATGAGTCGGTCATACAGTTCGATATCCTTCGAAGGGTCGCGTACTCCATCGTGCGTCAGATAGCTGACGCGAGCGCATCTGCCAACGCTGATTTTTATCTTGTCTTGGAGAGAAAAATCTTCATCCGGCAAGATGAGTGGCGTGTGCCATTCGTTTGGCGCGAGGACAACGGGCGTTGAATTATTCATCGCATCTCGCATCGCGCAAGCTGCGTCACGTATCTCGGGTTGAGCATCTTTGTGAGCACGAAGCGCAAAAAAATTACTCCACTCCGTCGCCGAAACGATCACTGTGTGCCACATAAATGGTTCGAGCAAGCGATTCGTGCGTTGCTTGTGTACACCAAGTGCTGCACGAATCGCTTGAGATCGGAAGA
>JAGQNH010000094.1 GCA_020428185.1 Candidatus Saccharimonadota bacterium
CGCAGCAGCTGACCGCATCCGGCCATACCGATATGATCGAGCAGCAGAAGCAGCTCAATCAGCAGCGGCTCGCCGCAATGGCAAAGGCCAGTGGCACCTCCTAAAAAACGCCGCGAGACGTCCTCTCGCAAAAAGACCCCAAGCTTTCGCTCGGGGTCTTTTCCTTTTGATTTGAGAATCTACTATTCTGCTTTTTCTTCAGCAGGCGCTTCTTCGGCGACTTCTTCAACAACCTCTTCAGCTACTTCTTCAGCTGGTTGGTTTTTGCGAAGTTTTTCGAGATTTTTGATAGCTTTTTGCTTGCTTGTATCAAGATCTTTGACCCATTTAGGGAGATTGACACCCTCAGCCTTAAGTAGCTTTACTACACGAGGCGTTGGCTGAGCACCGTTACTGAGATACTTCTCAACAGCTTCCTTTTGCAAGGTAACTTCTTTGGTATGTGGGTTGTATGTGCCAACATAGGCAACTACACGACCGCTAGAAGGGTGGCGTTGAGCCTCCTGTACAGCGACGCGGTATACTGGTAGACCCTTACGGCCTAGTCGTTGCAAACGAATTGCGAGCATATTAAAACTATTTCCTCTTCTTAAAACTTCAGATTTTTATTAAGTTCTTTGCCAATTGTACAGACTTTTGCCCCATATGTCAATCTGTTAGCAGAAATTGCGCTACTTCTTTCTCTTTTCGTACGCATCAAGTGCCGCTCGAGCAGCCTCCTGCTGAGCATTTTGCTTACTACTGCCCACGCCCTGGCCCATCAATGTATTACCTACGAATACACCAAGCGTAAATACTTTGTCATGATCTGGACCTTCTTCACTAAGGACTTTGTACACAGGAGTCATGCTGTCGATACGCTGCGACACCTCTTGCAGGTGTGACTTGGGATCACGCCAACTACCCGACTCCAATATATCGTCCAATTTGCTCAATATATGCTTGGCAATAAACTGCTCGGCAGCCTTATAGCCCTTTTCAAGATAAATCGCACCTATAACAGCTTCAAATGCATTTGCCAATATCTGTTGACGAGCACGCTGACTACCGTTTTTCTCACCACGGCTCATGCGGAGCAATGACTCATATCCTAGCTTATGCCCCGCTTCACCAATACTTTCCGTTCGCACAAGACTCGAACGCCAGCTTGTCAAAATCCCTTCTGGCTCATCAAAATGATTATATAAATAATCCGTGACAGCAAGCTCAAGCACGGCGTCGCCCAAGAATTCTAGTCGCTCATTATGCTCTTTGACACTTTTGCGATGCTCATTTACGTAGCTTCGGTGAGTGAGAGCCGTGATCAGATAATCAATGTGCTCAAACTCGAAACCAAGCTTCTCTCTCGCAAAATCCTGATATGGAGCGATCTGCATGCCACTCATGTAACAATCCCTTTCGCCGTAAATGCTCTATTTGAGCGCAGCGCAAGGCAGGCACGAGAAACGGAAGAAGCTGTACATAGAAGGTACAGCGACTGAGTATCGGAGTGATTAACGCCGCGATGTGCCGAATAGTGCATTTATAATTTCTCCTGGCGTATTCGTTTCATAGCAAGTAGCATCAACTTACCAATATCCTCATACTCGATCTTGTCGAGTGCATCATGAAACGAAAACCAACCGATGTCATTCATCCAATCTTCTTTTTTAATATCATTCGTGTCGCCTTTTGCCTTCACGAGATAGATTTGTGTCGTCATCAATACAAGCTTGTCAATCCGACGATATCGAAAATGAATCTTACCGAGCCATCCAAGAATCTCGACCTTTTTTAGACCGGCCTCTTCACCAATCTCACGCTTTGCAGTTTGTTGAGCAGTTTCACCATCTTCTATGTGCCCCTTCGGTATCGTCCAGCGGTCCTTGGCATCCTGAATCAGCAGTATCTCAACTTGGCCATTTTTGTTATGACGAAATACAATACCGCCAGCCGTTGGCTCGCGCACAATTTCCTGAATAGAAGGTTTATTTCGATTGAAGTATTGTTTGAATTTATTGAACTTTGGTGTCGGCATCCGTTACAGCCTCCACAAGTGTCCGAAACGCCGTACCAAGAACGCCGTTGATGAACTTACTTGAGTTGTCAGAACCAAATGCCTTGGCAAGCTCTACGGCCTCATTGATCGCTACCTTTGGTGGCACGTGATCGCCACGGTATAGCAATTCATATAGACCTAGCCGCAAAATATTGCGGTCGATGCGCGCAATCTGCTCCAATGGCCACTCTGGCGCAAGCGGTCGAATCTGATTATCAAGGTCGTCTTGCTTTTCCAAGACTCCATGAACCAGTTCGGATACAAAATCTGTATCCTCGATTTC
>JAGQNH010000095.1 GCA_020428185.1 Candidatus Saccharimonadota bacterium
GGATGATAAGGAGCTGATCGACGACTTCAATAATGGCGTCGATGTTCATACAAAAACAGCGGCACTGGTATATGGTATTGATATGAGCGACGTTACGAAGTCGCAACGTCGAGATGCAAAGGTTATCAATTTTGGAGTATTGTACGGCATGAGCCCGCACGGCTTATCTGTTGCTACGGGTATGAGTTTGATTGAAGCAAAGAAGTATATTGAACAGTATTTTGAGCTGCGCGCACCTATCCGGAAGTATATCGATACAACGCTCAATAAGGCGAAGACGGATGGCTACGTTGAGACGTATTATGGACGAAGACGACCAACCCCAGATGTGAATAGTAGCAACTATATGGTGCGCGAGGCGGCAAATCGTCAAGCTGCAAACATGCCTATACAGGGGACGGAGGCAGATCTTATGAAGCTTGCGATGAATCAAGTCGAAGGCCGTCTTGATGGTCTCGGGATGCAGATTTTACAGGTTCACGACAGTATATTAGTAGAATGTCCAGAAGAGAATGCCGATAAGGTGGTTGAGATTTTGAAAACGACAATGGAATCAATCGCACCAGAGATACCTGTAAAATTAAGTGTTGATGTGAATGTAGGGAAAAATTGGGGCGAGCTATAAATCAGAGGTGCACTAATTGACATTTTAGTGTAAAAGTGATTAAATATGCACATATGGACAGAAGTGGCCTCCAGAGGTTGGTGCCAATATTTTTGGTATGTATTGTAATTGTTTTAGCCGTTGCGGCTTTAGTTTCACTTGGGCGAACATTATTTGGCGGTAATATTCAGGTCGAGGCACCTGTAAATTCTGGAATGCAAGAATTAACAAGCACGCTTGCAGATCGAAGTGTTCGAATGAGTGTGAGGGGTCCGATTGTGGCACGAGAGAATTATTATACGTACAAAATAACAATAAGCCCTGATGCGAGAAATATGACAACATATCATGGGTACTTGGGCGATGAAGCTGAGTCTATGCAAATGCAAAACGATGCGCAAGCATACGGTCAATTTGTGCATGCACTTGCGTATGCAAATATGATGAATGGCGTTCCTCTCTCTAAGGAGGCTGATGATACAACTGGTATTTGTGCATCTGGGTATCTGTATGAGTTTGAGGTGAGACAGGGTGATAATTCTGTTCAAAGATTATGGACAACGACATGCGGTGGTTCACTGGGTTCTCTAAAGGCGAATCTTAGCCAGGTTGTTGGATTGTTCAGACAGCAGATCCCAGAGTATTCTAAGCTACTTCGTAAGATAAACTTCTAGTCTACATCTGATATATACTATATGTATGACTAGGACGAAGGCTGTTATTTTTGATTGTTTTGGCGTATTGACTGCAGATGGACTTAAGCATCTTCGTGAGGAATTTTGGGGTAATGATTCTGCCAGTTCCAAGCATATTTATGATATGAGTAAGGCGGTCAATGCTGGATATCTCGGATACGATCAGTTTGTGTCTGAGATTAGCAAAATGTCGGGTCTACAAATCGATGAAGTGCGACAGCGTATAAATGGTGCCTCTCCAAATAATGTCCTTTTTGAATATATCCGAGATGGTCTTCGCGAAAAAACAAAAATTGGCATGCTGAGTAATGCTGCAGATGATTGGTTGAATACACTTTTTTCTGAGTGGCAGGTGCGACTTTTTGACGAGATTGTCCTCTCGTATCAGGTTGGTGCGGTGAAGCCAGAACATGCTATGTATCAGGCAATCACACAACGGCTAGGAGTTGGATTTGAGGAATGTGTATTTATTGATGATTCAGAAAGTTATTGTAGGGCAGCGCAAAACCTGGGCATGAGTACAATATGGCATCAAGATACTCACGATACCATCGCAAAACTTAGAGAGCTTGTCGATGCCTGAGCTGCCAGAAGTAGAGACAGTGCGCAGAGGCTTGAACAGGCTAATTGTCGGGCGCACGATAGCATCTGTCGTACACGACAATGACAAGAGCTTTCCGAATGCGCAGGTTGATGTGCAGCATTTTTTGCTCGGCGCAACAGTTGTGGATGTCCGCCGAAGAGCGAAGGTGTTAATTATCGATTTATCTACGAATTATTCCTTAGTAATACATCTAAAAATGACAGGCCAGCTTGTCTTTCGGTCGTCTCAGGACTCGTTTGGTGCGGGGCATCCAAATGATAGCTTGATCGGCGATTTACCCGATACGTCTACTCGCGTGACGTTCACTTTTACTGATGATTCGCACTTATATTTCAACGATCAGCGTAAATTTGGTTGGGCTCGGTTGATGCCGACTCAGGAGGTCCCGAACATAGATTTTATGCAAAAAGTTGGACCTGAGCCTCTGGAAGCTGATTTCACAGTCGAGCAATTTATTGAACGATTTTCCCGACGCAAAAAAACAAGCATAAAAGCTGCACTACTAGATCAGTCGATTATCGCTGGTGTAGGGAATATTTATGCAGATGAATCGCTGTGGGGGGCGAAATTACATCCGCAGCGTCGTGTTGGAGATGTCTCAAAAAATGAGTTCAAAAAATTGTATACAGAGCTACGAGCAGTCATGAATTTGGCAATCGATAAGGGTGGAAGTACTGATAGAAATTATGTGGACGCTCAGGGCAAAAAAGGTAGTTATATGGATTTTGCGCGGGTTTTTCGACGCGAAGGGGAGCCGTGTCCGCGGTGTGGTGCTAGTATTAGCAAGATACGTGTTGCGGGTCGCGGCACGCACGTCTGTACTAGTTGTCAGGTGGTACAATAATGCCAGTGATAACACTTTTATTGGGTGATAATAGCTTTGAAATTTCTCGTGCTCTTGGCGATATAGAGTCGGGATTTGATGGTGTTGCGGAAAAGGTAGACGCTGAGAGTGTGAGTCTTGCTCAGCTGCCGGATTTATTGCAGGGCGGTACGTTGTTTGCAGATAAGCGCCTCGTTATTATTCGGTATTTATCAGAAAATAAGGATGTATGGGATATTTTTGGTGATTGGTTATATCGAGTGCATGACGATGTAAGCTTGGTTCTTGTGGAGACGAAGATTGATAAACGTACCAAAACGTACAAGGATATCAAGAAACTCGCAGATATTCGTGAATTTAAGAACTGGGGTGATAGAGATATATTTATAGCTGAAAAATGGGTTGCTGATGAGGCGAAAAAACAAGGTTTGGATCTAGAAAAGAAGCATGTCAATCAGCTTGTAGCCCGAGTTGGGCTAGATCAGTGGCAGTTGTATTATTCGTTGCAAAAACTTGCTGCACTTGATGATGTGGACAGTGAAGTTATCAATGAGGTTATCGAAGAAAATCCCGCAGAAAACGTCTTTAACTTGTTTGATGCGGCTCTTCGTAGTGATGTACGGAAAATTCATTCTATGATTAATATCTTGCAACGTAGCCAGGATCCATATCTTACATTTGGGTTATTGTCGGGGCAAGTGTATCAATTGGCTGCGCTGTCCGCAGGTGATAAGTCGTCTACAGATATAGCGGGCGATCTGGGTGTTCATCCATATGGTCTTAGCAAGCTCGCACCTCATGCAAAGAAAATGGCGCGGAGTGATATGCGAAAAATCGTCACATTTTTTGTTGATGCAGATATGAACATGAAGTTAACTAGTGTTGATCCATGGCTACTCATTGAAACGGCTCTAGTGCAGACCGCGCAGCTATAATTGACTTTTTATAATTATTGTGCTTAAATATAGATGTTGTTCATATAAAACAAATATGTTTGCAAAATCAGAATTAGTTCCTCACGACACCAATCATACTGATGAAATTCGGGCTTTTTTTGGACAGATTGATCAGCTGACAGACCCAGCAGCGCGTCGAGATTATTTTGAGCATCTAGATGATGAAGATTTTTTGGATATATTGCAGCAAACTGCGCAGCTAGTTCGAACGGGAGATGCGGCATCTCTGCAGGCATTTGACGGTAAGAATGTGGCGCTTGTAACACACGAAGTGCCAGATCAGCGTGAAAAAATGGGTTTGCTGGTTGATGTATGGCATGCAGCAAAATCAATTCTAAAAGATCGAAGTTTATCAGATAGGGACGCGCTTGATTATGCGGGTTTAACGATTGCAGGTGGTACTCTGCTTGTCCATCCTTTTGCTGATGGTAATGGTCGAGTGAGTCGAACCGTTTCGTATGTCCTCATGCAGGGTATCGATTCGTCTAATGGGCTGGATGCAATTCTGTCTAAGTCCAACGGTGGGGGCGAGTGGGACGTTGCGCCTAGTCCAGAGTCGATGGTATTCAACAAACGTATATTTATAGGCAATCAACCAGATGCTATAGAGTGGGCGGGAATGTATGTTGATGATGCTGATGATGCGTTTGGTGGTGAAGTCGCCCGTAGTTTGTATAGCGATGCTGTGATGCGGCATTTTATTGAAGAAGCGGACGATCAGACGAAAGCAATAATAGAAAAGGCGACGTATTTGAAATCGTCAGAAAAAGGTGGTAAAACGGTACTGAAGGCGAATGAGTGTATACATTTATTGGCCACTTCGGATAGTCCGGTATATTATGTACAAAATCTACGGTCTATTGTGCGTTATGAACGTGCGGAGGCAGTAAGGGCGTTTCTTCGAGCAATGCAAGATGGCGATATTACCGCCAAGACGGATGGTATAGATATGTTTTTGCGTGGGGACAGTGAGAGGCAACGCGAGCGATCTGCGCGTCTTGGTGCGGAAGTTGTGAGACGAACGCATGTGAATGCGGAGATGTCGATTCGTGATCAGGCAGTGATTATGCATAGATTATTTTCGAATCCTCAGTATTCTGCGACATGATAAAAAATATAGCACCTAGGTGGTGCTATATTTTTTAGAAATCACACGATTATTTCGCTGATTTTTTTGCAGCAGGTTTCTTTGCAGCAGGTTTTTTGGCTGCAGCTGGCTTTGATGCAGCTTTCTTTGCAGCAGGCTTTGGAGCGGCAGCTTTCTTTGCACTAGCAACAAGCTTTACGCCGTCAGTCTTTGCTTTTGCAGATAATGCAGCTTTGCGACGTGCAGCAGTATTCTTCTTGATTAGGCCTTTTTTTACGGCCTTGTCTAGCTCGCTGTGAGCTTTGCTAAGTGCGGAAGCACTTGGCTTTGCATTAAATGCCTTTGTGGCAGTTTTAATGTCTTTTTTTGTCGCAACGTTGCGCTCGCGGCGTACAATTGTTTGCTTCATGCGCTTGATAGCACTTTTGATAATTGGCATTGATTCTTCCTCTTTGAGTTAGTATTGCAATCAAAAAAAGATTATAGAGTAAAAACAGGGGATTGTAAAGGGTAAACAAATTATTGACGTATTGATTTCGCTCATGCTATATTGAATGCAAACTATCTAAAATATACAAACATGAAAAATCTTACAAAACAGGAATTACAGTGGACAAGGCACAGCAGCAACTAGTAGAGGCACTTAAGGGCTCGAGCACTATCCTTGTTAGCGTGAGCAATGATCCCTCGGTTGATAGTTTGTCTGCTGCTTTAGGATTGACGTTATTGCTCGATAAGTTAGATAAGCGCGCGACAGCTATCTTTAGTGGTGCAATTCCTCCGGCTATCAGCTTCCTGGAGCCAGACAAGACGTTTGAAAATACTGCTGACAGTCTGCGAGATTTTATTATTGCTATCGATAAAGAGAAGGCAGACCATCTTCGCTACAAGGTTGAGGGTGATGTTGTTAAGATATTCATTACGCCGTACAAGACGACACTATCTCAGGCTGATCTTGACTTTAGTCAGGGTGAGTTTAATGTAGAGCTTGTTGTTGGTTTGGGCGTCACTAGCCAAGATCATCTTGATAAGGCATTGGATGCACATGGAAAGATTTTGCATGACGCAAAGGTAGTGACTATTACTGCTGGGAATACACCGAGTGAACTCGGGGGTATAGATTGGCATGATGAAAAGACAGGCAGTCTTTCGGAGATGATTGTTGCACTCGCTGAGCAATTGACCGATGGTGACAAATTGATTGACGAGCAGATTGCTACAGCACTTTTGACAGGTATCGTATCTGCGACGGATCGATTTAGCAACGATCACACATCCTCGCACGCCATGACTGTAGCCGCCCAGTTGATGGCTGCTGGCGCGAATCAGCAATTGATTGCAGCCAAGCTTGAAGAAGGACATGAGATTGCTCCCGAGCCGACACCAGCGACTCAGCCAGTAGAAAATAGCACAGCTGAAGTTCAGCCGTCCGCCGAACCTGCAAAACAACAAGATCCTTCGGAAATATCAATACCGCGTAATGACTCGACAGTAGCGCAGGATACGCCCGTATTGTCATCGACAGAGGGTGTTGCACCAGCTGTGGATACCGCACCGTTGGAAACGGAGGCTGTATCACAACCAGAAGCTGACGCTGAACCAAAAGTCGAACAAAAATCTACTGTGCAGCTATCTGTGAATCCATTGTCAAATGAGGACAATGATCAGCTCGAGCTTGAGAGAGAGCTTGCGGGGGTTACGAAGCCTAATCCAAATATTACTCTTGCTGAGATTGAGAACGAGTTGAAGCAGTCTGGTCCAGAATCTCAGGAGGTAAACTCTGGGTCGACTCCTGAGTCTCTTGTTGCATCGCAAGATGCTTCTATGCCTGGATTTGAACCAACCGGCACTGGTCAACCAGACGCAATTGTGAGTACTGTCGCGGCCGCTGATAGTCAGCCTGCGGTTGTGTCGGAGCCTGTAGTGCAGTCAGTATTACCTCCTGCGGAAGTACAGTCAGTGTTGCCTCCTGCGGAAGTGCAATCAGTACCATCGATATCCGATGTTTCAATGTCTCCCGAGATTACAACCGATCATGCGACAGGAGGTCCCGTCTCAGATCCGACACCACCTTTAAATGGTATCGAGGCCGAAATGGTAGCTGAGGGTGAAGTTGTGAATCCACTTGATACCGCACAGCCTACGTATGTTGGCAAGAACGTAGCCCCAATAGAGACTGGTCTGAGCGCAGGTACGCCAGAAGTTGCTCAGGCTCTCGCTACTCCGGTCGTACCGTCTGCGGACGCAGCGGGGCAGGCTTCCGCTGTGCCGCAGATGACGCTTCCTCCGATGGATCTATCTCCTCAGGAGCCATCTGTTGTATCTCCGGTCGCTCCTGCAGTACAGCCTGATGCTACACAGGCTCCTGTGTTACCGACGCTTCCTCCGTTACCTCCAATGCCTGCAAATGGCAGCGCGTTGCCATTACCACCTCCACCACCCGTTCCGGCTGCCTTTGGGCCTGCGGCGGGCGTAGCACAATCTGGTGCCGTATCTGGTGATGTGTTTGGTGATATGAATAGTGCCCCAGCGCCAGCTTCAGTCGCTCCTAGCGGCCCGGGTGTGTTCAAGATTCCTGGACAATCGTAAAACAACTATTCCATGTTGATAAAATAGTCGATTCCGAGGTTGTTTCCTCGTTTCTTTTTCGTCCATTCGCAATCATTTCTTTGCGTATGATGAGCTTGCATCACTTGGTGAATCGTATCGAGGTATTGTTTTGCGTCAACTGTTTCATGGATCTCATCTTTTCGGCGACCTTGTTCCATGAAAACAAATCCTGTATCGATAGATGGCTGGTCTTCTCGCGACCAGCAAAACAGTCGTACACGAGACATGGGCAAGCCGTCATCTCGTAAGCGATAAAAGGCGAGACACGCGCTACGTGAAGCGACAATGTGATCTATGTGCCCCGTGAAGCCATTGAGGTCAAATACTATAAACTCAACGTGAATGTCCGAGAGGTTGTTTGTGGTCTGAGTGACGATTTCGGAAATTTGATTAGCAATTTTTATGTGATCGATATTGCTCAGAGAGCCATCCGCATAGCCGAGGTGATGCATCGATGTGGCACCAAGTAGTTCGCCGGCTGTACGCCACTCCTGTAGTCGTACTTCACCAAGATGTGCATGATCGTCTGGGTTTTGGCCATTATCTCCGTCGGTAAGGGTAATCAAGTGTAGTTTTGTACCGTTTTGTACCTCATTAAGAAGTGTCCCTGCCGGACCGAATGCTTCGTCATCTGGGTGGGCAAAAATACCGAAGAGAATCTTTTGCATACCTCTAGTATACTGGATATGATGACAGATGGAATATTACTTATAGACAAACCGTCCGGTATGACAAGCTTTGGCGTTGTGGCGCGTGTGAGACGTGTTTTGAGCCAGCAGGCGGGCAAGAAGATAAAGGTGGGTCACACGGGCACGCTGGACCCGTTTGCGACTGGTCTTCTCATACTTTGTATTGGCAAGGAAACAAAAAACGCCATGCAGTATACCAAGCTTGATAAGGTGTACGAGGCAACTATACGACTTGGGCAGACAAGCACGACAGGTGATCCAGAAGGTGACGTGACAAAGGTTAGTGACGTGCAGCCTTCTCGAGATGACATAGAGAAGGTCTTGCAGCGACTTATTGGTGATATTATGCAAAAACCACCTGCATTTAGTGCGCTCAAAATTAACGGTCAGCGTGCATATCATCTTGCTCGTCAGGGTAAGGATGTTGATATTCCTGAGCGACAGATCACAATTCACGACATTGAATTAGTCGAATATGCATATCCGGATGTACGGATTCGTACGCATGTGAGTAGTGGTACATATATTCGCAGCCTCGCGGAAGATGTCGGAAGAGAGCTTGGAGTTGGTGCGTATTGTTTACAATTGCGACGCACGGCTATTGCCGATTGGAGTATAGAAAAGGCGCAAACACTAGCGGAACTAGGAATAACTGATTAGAGACCCTTGCATTACTGGGAAAAAGTTGCTACAATACAGTACTAATGATTACAGCAGAGAATAAAGCCAATGCAATTGCAGCGGTTCAGAAGAGCAAGCAGGACGTCGGTAGTGCCGAGGTTCAGGTTTCTGTTTTGACTGCACGCATCAAAGAAATCACAGAACATCTTCGTGTTCACAAGCAAGATCACAAGGCCCGCCGTGGTTTGATTCAGATGGTTGGAAAGCGCAAGCGCCTACTTAGCTATCTAGAGCGAAAAGATTTTGCCGGATACAAGGCGTTGATTACGCATCTAGGCCTACGAAAGTAAACAAAAATCCGGTCCGAAAGGGCCGGTTTTTTTGTTAGACTGAGTAAGATGCAGTTGCTTCGCAAACTTTTTGCATATCCAGAGGTGTGGGTGTTAACCTTTATTGCGCTTTTGACGCGTCTCTGGTACTTGGGTAGGCCATCTGATATCGTTTTTGATGAGGTCTATTTTCGTCAGTTTGCTGCAGATTATCTAAGTGGTCACTATTTTTTCGACATTCATCCTCCACTCGTGAAGTTACTTTTTGCCGGCGTTGGAACACTTTTTGGATTGAGCCCGCATGATGTTGCGGAAGGCGCCGCTGGTGTTGAGGTGCTTCGTATTCTACCGGCGATTGCCGGTGCGATACTTGTTCCCTTGATGTATGTTGTTTTGCGTCAATTCGGACTTAGTAGGCGTATTGCGACTCTTGGTGCTCTATTTGTCCTATGTGATAACGCACTATTGGTTGAGTCGAGATTTGTGCTCATGGATAGTCTATTGCTACTATTCGGCATTGCTGCAATTAGTTGTTTTTTGCAGTTTAGAAAGAGTAGTGGTAGGCGCCGTGTGGTATGGCTTGTCGGCATGTCGCTATGTATTGGCATGCTTGTGGGTACCAAATGGACCGGACTTGCTATCGCAGGGCTTCTAGCTGTTGTGTGGTTGTATGAATATGGCATGCAAAAAAGCCATAAAAATTGGCGACAATTTGTGAGCGAATGTGCAGTAGTCGTTGCTATTGTTTCGGGCGTATATATCGGCTGTTTTGCTATACACTTTTCATTGTTGCCGTTCAGCGGTGATGGTGATGTGTTTATGTCTGAACGTTT